>QNAG01000058.1 GCA_003641415.1 Candidatus Zixiibacteriota bacterium
ATGGCATCAGAAAACACATCAACAGGATTGAGATTAACCCTACCCTCATCGTACCTCCATCATGTTCTCTCTAAATCATATATACAATAACAGATTAGAGTAGCGGCTGTCAAGTAGATACTCCTGGTTCCCAGTAGTATGAGTATGTGAAAGGGTTGATGGATGTTTGCTCTCTAAACAGGAAGTTTGTTCTATTAGTAACACAACAGGATCACAATTTTTTCTTCAAAGGCGATTTCTCCACACGCCAATTGCCCTTTCCTACATTGCGCGCCCCATCGAACACCAGATAGGAGTACTTCCCATAGTGCGGGACCAATTGTCCCAAGCGCGGGAGTGATTCCGGATCACTGGTCACAACTACCATATACTTCTTGATATCCTGCCAATCCTGACCGGTGAGAACAAAGGTGTGGCCTTCCCGTGGATATGAGGTACCGCCGATTATTACAGAGTCGTCCACATGGCGAATCCTCTCTCCTAAGTAAGTCGGCAACTCCGCAGGATTAAGTACCACTAGAAAAACGTCAGGGTTACCAGAGTGGAGGGCATCAGCATAATTGATGATGACAGAATCCCCCGTGAAATTCTCACCAAACGTACCAAACGACTTATTGATACTAGTCTCAGACTCATAAGAAACAAATCGCTTTTGCGGGTTCCCCATAATTGTCGAAACGATTGGTTCAATTTCTTCCGGATACAACTTTCGAAATAGATTACACTCAGGATCAATTGCCAGCGTGACTATGCCTGTCGGCACTGTCATCACATATGTTGACTCGGGAGAGTTCAGTACTACGAAGGTATCAATCGTCGTACCACCACCTTCAAATCGCAACGGAACTTTCAGGCGGTATTCCTGCCCGCTGTTCTCCAGTAGCGTAAAAGTAACTGTTCTCGTCTGACTGTCACTGTTGAAAGTGCCCTCATCAATCTTTATATCAATAACCGGCGCTCCCGTTCGGTCAATCCATTGGGGAATAACATAGGAGAGATCAACACCACTGGTTTTCTCGAAGGTGTCAAGCCATTCCTCCCATGAGATATATTCCCCTCGGTAATCAGCATACAAACGCTTCCAGGCATCGAAGAAAGCATCCGTTCCTATTGTCTCCTCAATCATGTGGAATACCATCATAGCTTTGTTGTATCCAATGGTGCGGGTTCCCGGACTGGTGCGGGATCTAAACTCCCGAATGGGGAAATCGTTCTGTTTGTTGACGAAACTCACGTATTGCTTGAGGATGTCTTTGCGGTAAGCCCGGGCATCGGCAGAAGATCGCAGGAGCTTATAGCGGTAATCAGCTCCATAAACGGTGGAGCCTTCGCACCAGTTACCTCGTTCGTAATCAACATACACACTATTACCCCACCAATTATGCAGCACTTCGTGTCCAAGCGAAGTCCGTATGATGAACGGCAGTCGGATTACCTGTTGACCCAAAAGTGTCCAGGCGGGCATTCCATAACCGGTGGGAAAGAAATTCTCCGCTACTGTAAATCGCTTGTATGGATATGGACCAATCAGTTCTGAATACATACTGATATACCCAATGGTAGCATTAATATAGTTATCTATCAATTCGGTATCCGCTTCAAAGAAGTAGCAGGCGACTTCGATGCTGTCAATCCACTTTGAACGCGTTACGTATGGGGCGGCCATGAGCATAACACCGTCGGACTCAAATGGGTTTTCCCAGGTTTGTTCCTTGCGATTGCTAATCATTTCATTAGCCAGGCGATTGCCGTCACTAACCGACTCCCACGCAGATGGGACATTAACGGTCAACACGCAATGAAATGAGTTCTCATCTCCCTGCGGGTAGTAGTATGACGATGGGCTTAAGTATGCCCCCTGGTCAAGAATCGTACCGGAAACTTCGCGTCCGACATTCTCATTTGAGAAACGCGTACCAGTGACATCATCCGCAAACTCGGCCCGGTAAGTTATCCGAAATGTTGTTATGATGCTGTGGTCATCTTGAAAGAAAATTAGTTGTGGATCACCTTCCAGTTCTATTTCAGGGAATGCGTTGCGAATATCCTGTGGCAGTTCAGCTGTGTCTGCCCAAGCTATGGTGAGTAGTTCTGGGGAATGACCATCTATTATAAACGAGTCGATAACAGCAGTTTGGTTGAGAAAGAAGAGGTTCCAGCCCTGGAAAATCTTCAATGATCCTTCATCCGATATCCGAGCCGTTTGGGCAGGGACATCCAAAGAGATGTGCAGTTGGTGTTGACTGAAATGTACGACTGACACTGGCGCAGATTCTTTCTCGGCGGCTGCCAACATCCCTGTCGCAACCAGAAGCATTGTTATAAGCATTCTAATAATCATGAGACCCTCTCTTTTTTCAGACAACGGTTTATCGATAATTTATTTGTCTAAGATAATTCATAAATACGAAAATTATACAAACATTCAAATTAGAAAAAGCATAGTATGTTATTCACAATGGGTTGTGTCTCTGTTATCATTCTAAAGGTACTAATTTCCCATCACCGTTTACGCAATAGAAATGATCGTTTTCCCACAGTAATGCCTGGAGTGACCCAAGTTTATCCACCGGCACATCTATTGCAAAGATGCGGTTGTCATAAAGACCACACAAGCTATCCACCTCAGTATGGCCTACCACTATAGCCTTTGCGCTAAAGTGAGTTAGTATTCGGTCAATATCCGTATTGGTGGCTTTCGGGTACCGGTTTTCCATCTCATAGTGATATCCCCGATACCACAGCGGTCCCAGGCTACCAAGCAGGAACTTGACCGGCTCGGAAAACGCCAGGCGTGATGATCGCATATCAATTCCTGTATGAACATTGCAATTTAGATCATTAAGAGTTAATCCGCTGTCAACTATTATGGGAGAGATCCCCGCATGAACGAACAGAATGTCGTTGATTATAATCGCCACCTGTTTGGAACGCAGCCATCGACCCAGTGCCATATCGGGACTATATAAATCCTGGTGTCTGATTCTACTATTGCGTGCAATCCCATTAAGATACTTTTCGTTAACGTATCTATCGTCACCCCGGAGTACCATCATCTCGTGATTGCCAAGCAGGGTATGAACCCTCCCGCCGAGTACTCTTGCTTCCTGTTCGAGACGATAGATAAACCATAAGCATTCGGTCACCTTATCTCCCCGGTCGAAGATGTCTCCTACTACAACCAGGTGTCCATCGCCCCAACTCCAATGGAGGTCGCTGTCGATAACTCCACCCTTGCGGAGAATGTCTGCCATGTGTTCATATTCACCGTGAATGTCACTGATAGCGAATATCTTGCTTGCTCCGATATAAACTTCCGGCAAAAACTCAGAGTTAAACGGCGGCACAACATACTGAAAGCCAGTATCATTACAGAAGCCGGAGAAGTATAGGGTGTCAGTGTACACGAAAGTCCGACTCTCGATAGCTTCGTTGCAGTAGTAGAAAACAATTGCTGTTGAGTCTGTTTCCAAGAACACATGCGGACCGTCATCTAATTTGACAGCTACTACAGCAGTGTCGCTCAAGACATTATCGCTGGCAAAGCTAACACTGCATAAAGTAACCAGTAGAACTGTGATAATCGTTAGGATATAGAAAAGCTGAGACTGACGATAAACCAATCTTATTCTCATTATTATTCTTTCTTTGCGTGCATTATTTCTGTTAGGAAAATATGATATGGAAGTTGTAGTTGCAATGGGTTTTTGTGTGGCAGCTATTTTGTACAATTACAGAAATGATCCGATCCTCGATAAATTAGGAATTAACCCTATTTGTCTATTGCATTATAGTGAAACATCAAACTATGTTAGCTAATAGCATGAGTGCAGAGAATCCCTATAATCAGAGGTCAGATAATATGAACACAGATGATCTTATGATTTTTTCCGGCAGCGGCAGCAAGAGACTGACCGACCGTATCTGTAACTACTTAGGTGTTGCTATGGCAAAGGGCGAGGTGATTCATTTCTCAGAAGGAAACACCTTTGTGCGAGTACTGGAGAATGTTCGCGGACGACGGGTTTACTTGGTTCAATCCACTGTCTTTCCGGCAAATGACAACTTTATGGAACTTTTGTTCTGGATTGACGCTTTCAAACGGGCCAGCGCCGAAGCCGTGACTGTTATCATCCCTTATTTCAGCTATGCCAAGGGAGACAAGAAAGATGAGCCGCGGGTTTCTATCAGGGCCAGGGTTTGTGCTGATGCTATCGAGGTAGCCGGCGCTGACCGTGTGGTTACCATGGACCTCCACTCGCCTCAGGTTCAGGGTTTTTTCCGTGTTCCAGTTGATAACCTATATGCTCTTCCGACATTATGCGACTTTTTCAAAGAAAAGAACATTGAGAATATCGTAGTTGTCTCTCCCGACAGTGGTTTCGCCAAACATGCCCGCAAGTTTGCCGCTTACCTGAAAGCGCCGGTAGCTATTGCTGACAAGCAACGAGTAGCTCATGATGAACATGCTGAGGTTTTAGAGGTTGTCGGTAATGTTAGGGGCAAAACAGCAGTTGTTGTCGATGATTTCACCATCTCTTGTGGTACTCTCATTGATATTGCTGCGAAGCTGGTTGATCGAGGAGCAAAGAAAGTGTACGCCTTGATCTCGCATGGTGTCTTTGCTGAAGGGACAATGGAGAAGATCGATAGTAGCCTGTTGGAAAAGATCCTCGTGACTGACACGGTTGAGAATCAACCGGTGGTGTTGTCAAGCAAAATCGAGATTGTATCGGTGGCATCAGTTTTCGCTATGGCTATCAGGTGTATTCACAACCGCGAAAGTATCAGCGCAATGTTCCCGTAAACTGAAATGTTATTACTGCATCTCAATCATGTATCTATCAGGTTGTTGAAAAGATAATATTTCGGTTATTGCGAACGAAGTGCGGCAATCTCCGAATGTTATGGGGGCAACAACTTAGAGGTCGATCTGACCGGTGAAGCCGATCTCTCAATGATGATTGCAGAGTTTTTTATCAGTCTGCTAAACTTAAGATATAAAGACTGGCTGAAAGGATGGTTTTTCTTTGCTGTATTCAGATATTATATTGGTAGCAGGTCTGTATACTCTGGCAGTTACTGTTTCTTAGTGGGTTGTTTATTCTTGACTTATGAGGATTATCTGTGTAAAATTATTGGCTATGAAATTATGCCTGCGGGATATTGATGCCTTTCCCGCCCGAGTTTGTCTGAAAGCAGACCCTGACTCCTTTAAGATAAATTATGATGGGGTCTTTGGGACACGGCAGGTAGAGGTTGATCTGGATATCCAGAAATCCGGGGACGAGTTTTTCTGTCAGGCGGATGTGCGAGGAATTGTAGTTCTGGAATGTGCTCGTTGTCTTGAACATTATGAGGCTGAATTGACCTCTATTATAAACTTTATTGTTTGTTCTAAGGCAACTTATGATGAATTTAGAAAGGAAGCCGAGGACGACGAAACTTACATCTTTTATAGGGGTGAAGAGCAAGCAGTAGATATTTCCGAGATAGTTCGGCAATCGATTATGTTGGCCGTGCCAATGATGCCAATATGCTCTGACGACTGTAAAGGCTTATGTCCCACTTGTGGTATAAATCTCAATTTACATGATTGTGACTGCAGCCAAGAACATATTGATGAAAGATGGGAAGGTCTTCGAGATCTTCGGGATAGATAAACCAGGAAACGATAGGATAGACTGATGCCACTTCCCAAAAGACGACATTCGCGAACACGTGGACGCAAGCGGCGGACTAACTGGAAAATTGCCTCTCCTAATGTAATTGAATGTCCCCACTGTCACAGTCCCCGGTTACCGCATCATGTATGCACTAGCTGTGGATACTACAACGGTCGACAGATATTGTTAGCTAAAGAAGCTTAACGAAGTTGACAACCCCCAGAAATATCATCAGGAAGACATTATAGGATGGATAACAAAGGCAAGTATACCGTTATCCTTGATGTTATGGGGTCTGATAAGGGGCCTGCTGAGATCATCAATGGTGGTTTGGAGGCAGCTCGAAGTTTGAGAGGCTCTCTTCATGTAGTCCTGACAGGCCAGGAAAAGGTAATTAAGAATGTATTAAACCTATGTTCGGACCTTCCAAGCAATATCTCTATTATCAATGCTGATCGCATAGTGTCGATGGGCATCTCGGCTATGGAAGGTGTGCGAATGCGAGACAGCTCTGTCTCTATTGGTATTAATCAGGTGAAAGAGGGTAAGGCGGATGCTTTTATATCGCCCGGTAATACAGGCGCAGTTATGGCTACCGCCCTGCTGACACTGGGTCGTATTGAGGGGGTGAGTCGGCCAGCTATTACCAGTCTTTTTCCAACATCCTCAGGTAGACCGATTGTTGTTCTTGATGTTGGCGCTAATGTCGATTGCAAACCTCATCATTTATCTCAATTCGCTGTTATGGGATCGGTATATTCGAGTCTTATTTTTGATCTTGAATCTCCGCGTGTAGGAATGATTTCAATTGGCGAAGAACGCAGTAAGGGTAATGAACTGGTTTTTAATGCCTGCAAATTGCTGCAGGATTCAAAGGTTAATTTCGTAGGTAATGTTGAGGGTCGCGATATTCTTTCAGGCAGTGTGGATGTTGCAGTAACCGACGGATTCATGGGCAACATCCTGTTGAAGTTTGCTGAGTCTGTAAAGCCGATGCTGGTCAGTTCTATGCAACGTCAGATTCAAACCAATATCTTTTCTCGTATCGGAGCAGTCCTATTATTGCCTTTCCTTAGGCGTATGAGGAGCCTGTTCGACTATACCGAGGCGGGTGGGGCGCCGCTTCTAGGAGTAAATGGTAATGTTATAATTTGCCACGGGTCTTCTAACTCGAGAGCGATTACAAATGCGATATTTCTTGCATATGAGATGACTTCCAAAGGCATCCGACGAAGGATACGCAACGAACTGAAAAAAAATCATTTTGGAAATCTCAATGGATCAAAAAATAAGGGCAAAAATAATAGGCACGGGGTCGTTTGTACCGTCTCGGCGGATGACCAACGCTGATTTCGAAAAACTTGTCGACACCTCTGATGAATGGATTATCTCTCGGACAGGGATTAAAGAGCGACGAATAGCCGATGCTGATATGTTTGGTTCAGACATGGCTTCTAATGCATGTCGTAACGCCATGGAAATGGCTGGTTGTTCGCCAGAAGATATTGATGTGCTTATTGTTGGTACAGTCACGCCAGATTATCGTTTACCTTCTGAAGCTTGTGTAGTTCAGGAAAAACTTGGTCTGGTTAACGCAGTCGCTTTTGACATCGCTGCAGCATGTACCGGTTTCATTAATGGCCTGACAATTGCCAGACCCATGATTGAGACCGATCCAACAAAAAAGTGTCTTGTCGTTGGTTGTGAAAAGCTGTCGTCTATTACCAATTATAAGGATCGTGGTACCTGCGTTTTATTTGGCGATGCCGCCGGAGCAGCTGTGTTGGCTGCCGATACCAACGGCGGGGGAATTATTTCAACATTTATGAAATCAGATGGCAGACTTGGTGAATTGCTCTGGCAGGAAATAGGCGGCACTAAAAATCCATATACACCTGAAAATGTTTACAATGGTAGAGACAAGCTCATCATGTCCGGGTCGGAAGTCTTCAAAGTCGCTGTACGCGAGATGAGTATCGCTTCGGAAAAGGTATTGAAAGATGCTGGCCTAACTGGTGATGATATTTCTCTGGTAATACCACATCAGGCAAACATTAGAATTATCGATGCTTTGGCAAAACGATTAAAAGTAGACAAGAGTAGAGTATTTATCAATATCGAAAAGTACGGCAACACCTCCTCTGCCTCGGTTCCGTTGGCTTTGGATGAAGCTAACCGTCAGGGGAAAATCAAGCCGGGTGACTATGTTTTATTGGTAGCTTTCGGTGGCGGACTTATCTGGGGCGCTGCATTGGTAAAGTGGTAATTTATGAGTAAAACAGTTCTCTTCTTCCCGGGACAGGCTTCGCAGTATGTCGGTATGGGCAAAGAGTTGTATGAACTCTCGGATGAAGTGCGTGCGCTATATAAAATAGCCTCGAGCGAAATGGACTTCGATATCGCCCGGCTCTCGTTTGAAGGTCCGGCTGAAGAATTGAAGCGCACTCGCTTTACACAACCAGCCATCCTGCTGCATTCTCTGGCGGTTTTGACCGTCCTTGGTGATCGATTGCCAACCTTTGACTTTGCTGCTGGTCATTCTTTAGGGGAGTATGGCGCTCTGGCAGTTACCGGGGCAATGTCCTTTGAACAAGCGATCAAAGCTGTTGTCAAGCGGGCTTCATTGATGGAAAAAGCCTGCATTCAAAGACCGGGTACTATGGCAGCTATTATGGGACTAAAAGCTGACCAGGCGGAAGCCATCTGTAATCAGGCTTCAGCAGAGGGAGTGGTTATTCCAGCCAACTATAACTCCGCTATCCAGATAGCGATTTCCGGAGAAATAGTAGGCGTGGAAAAAGCCGTTGAGCTTGCTCGCGAAGCCAAAGCTAAACGCGCTATGATTCTTGAGGTTGGTGGCGCTTTTCACTCGCCTTTAATGGAACCGGCCAGGGCAGGATTGGAGGAATATCTTGCTCAGCAGACTTATCAGGTTCCATCACGTCCGGTCGTGGCAAATGTAACTGCTCAACCAATCACGACTGCTGATGCTATCTGTCCCTTGCTTGTTGACCAGGTGACTTCACCGGTTAGGTGGGCACAGACAATGAAATATCTGGTTGGACAAGGAGTTAACACTGTCTATGAAATAGGTCCGGGCAAGGTGCTTTCCGGACTATCTCGCCGAGATATGAAGCCTGAGATACTGGTTAATCTTGATACATTAGCTGATATCAAGGCATTTACTACTGCTTAAGAATAAGGGTTGGAATGTGATGGACCTATCAGGGAAGACGGCCATTGTAACCGGGTCAGCACGCGGGATTGGCTTGGCTATAGCAAAAAAAATCTCTCAGGCTGGAGCTCGGGTTGTAATCAGTGATCTGAATCAGGAAACTGTTGACGACGTGGCAGCTTCTATGGTTGGGGAAGCCATCGGTGTTAAGGTCAATGTTACCAGTGCAGGCGAAGTTGAGGCGCTTTTTGCTCGGACAATCGAAAAGTTCGGTCGGGTTGATGTGGTAGTTAATAATGCTGGTATTACGCGTGATACTCTTTTGGTGCGCATGGATGAAAAAGACTGGGATATGGTACTTGACATCAATCTTAAGGGGGCGTTTCTTGTCACAAAATCGGCCGCGAAGCTTATGATGAAGCAGCGTTCAGGCCGGATCATAAACATTAGTTCGGTGGTAGGATTGAACGGGAACGCTGGCCAGGCAAACTATGCTGCATCTAAAGCCGGTCTGATTGGCTTAACCAAAACTGTAGCCAAAGAGCTGGGTTCACGTGGTGTTACGGTTAATGCGATAGCTCCCGGATTTATTGAAACTGAGATGACAGAGTCTTTACCGGAGGTCGCAAAGAAGCAGTTTCTCGACTATACCTTAACCAAACGGGCTGGCACGCCCGATGACATAGCCTCGGCGGTTTTGTTTCTGGCGTCTGAGGAAGCTGCGTATATTACCGGACAAGTGTTGGCGGTAGATGGTGGTATGTCAATTGTGTAAAAAATTGGAAATATAGTTACATACAAGGAGTATTGGAATGTCCGTAGAAAATGATGTCAAAGAAATCATTATTGAACAGTTGGGCGTAGAGGCGGATCAGGTAACACCGGGAGCTAAGTTTGTTGATGATCTTGGTGCTGATTCCCTGGACACAGTTGAATTGGTGATGGCGCTGGAGGAAAAATTTGAGATTGAAATTCCAGATGATGAAGCAGAAAAAATAGCATCTGTCGGTGATGCCATCAATTATATTAGTGATCATGCCAATAAGTAAAGGTTGTTAGCATTAACGCCAAACACATCGAAAATATGAGATCAAGAGTAGTTGTTACGGGTTTTGGAGTTGTAAGTCCGGTAGGAAATACAGTCGATGAGTTCTGGAACTCTCTGCTGGAAGGAAAGTCCGGCGTAGGCTCTATTACGCGTTTCGATACATCTGCCTACCCGACTACAATAGCGGCGGAAGTAAAAAACCTGGATACAAGTGCATTTATCGAGAAGAAGGAACTTCGCCGCATGGATACCTCCGAGCAGTATGCTGTGGCGGCATCGGAACAGGCTATTAAAGATTCCGGACTCGATCTTGAAACGCTTGACCTTGATAAATGTGGGGTAGTTATTGGCTCCGGCATCGGGGGCATCGGAACCTTCGAAAAACAGCACAGTCTACTTGAGAAATCCGGACCAGGGCGTGTATCACCTTTTTTTATCCCGATGATGATAATTGACATGTGCGCTGGATATGTGTCGATCAAGTATGGATTTCGTGGCCCTAATTATGCAACCGTTTCTGCTTGTGCTTCATCAGCCCAAGCTATTGCAAACGCTATGCATATTATCCAGCGGGGAGAGGCCGATGTGATGATAGCAGGCGGCTCTGAAGCTGCAATCACTCCGACAGCGCTGGCAGGGTTCTGCCAGGCGAAGGCAATTTCAAGACGTAACAACGAACCTGAAAGAGCATCTCGACCATTTGATATAGATCGGGATGGTTTCGTTATGGGCGAAGGATCAGCAATAGTGGTTCTGGAATCATACGAACATGCCAAGGCCCGTGGAGCCAGGATCTATGGTGAAGTTTTAGGAGCGGGTTCGACTGCTGATGCATATCATGTTACAGCTCCGGTACCCGATGGGCACGGAGCCAGGCGAGCTATGGAAATGGCATTGAAAGCAGCCGCTATAGAACCGAAACAAGTCAACTATATTAATACTCACGGTACAGCTACACCGCTGGGTGATATTTCTGAAACCAAGGCAATCAAGCAGGTATTTGGCCAGAGAGCATCTGAAATCCCTTGCAACTCGACCAAGTCCATGATTGGCCATATGCTGGGGTCAGCAGGAGCGATTGAGCTTATTACCGTCTTTAAGTCAATTGAAAATAAAATTGTACATCGTACGATTAATGTCGATAACCCCGATCCTGAGTGCGATCTGGATTATGTGACCGAAGGTAATCGGAAATGCGACATTCGCTACGCCATATCAAATTCGTTTGGGTTTGGTGGCCATAACGTATCACTGATAGTCGGCAGGATTGACGACGATTTATAAGAAATGAGTCTCTGGGAAAAGTTCTCCGCTATTTTGGGACGATCTTCTGTCCCTGAACTCGAAGTGGACTTAGGAGCAGTTCAGGATATTATTGGCTACCACTTTTCTGATTCGGGTATTCTCCTACTGGCGCTCACACATCGTTCATATTCATACGTTCATAACAATTATTCACAGTCAAATGAGAGACTGGAATTCTTAGGTGATTCTGTTCTTGGTTTGGTCATTGCCGAACAGCTCTTTCGAGACTTTCCGGGAATGCGCGAAGGGGAATTAACCAAGACAAAAGCTCTCCTTGTAAGTGAGACTACTCTGGCCGAGCTGGGTATTAAGTCTGGTCTTAATAAGTATATGTTGTTAGCTCCTGAGGAAGTCCGTTCTGGAGGCAGAACACGACCATCAATTGTATCAGATGCTTTCGAGTCTGTATTAGGAGCAGTGTTTCTCGATGGTGGTATAAATGCTGCACGCAATGTAATCATCCGATTGATTTACTCTTGCAAAGATGATATTACTTCTGATGCTTCACGGCGCAATTTCAAAGGGGAATTGCTTGAGCGCATTCAAGCCAAAGGAAAAGGTATGCCTCACTACGATATAGCGTCAGAATCCGGGCCGGACCATGATAAGATATTTATGGTCGAGGTATATGTCGAAGGCAAGGTTGTCGGGATTGGTAAGGGGCGCTCAAAAAAGGAAGCCGAACAGATAGCTGCTGGAGATGCTCTTGAAAATCTCAAGTGGTCATCAGAGTAGCCTAGTGATTTGAGAGAGTTCTACCTTGTACGATTCGCGAGCATATTTGCCCAATATCATTCTTTTTAAGCGAATTTGAATTATTTCAAGCTGTAAGATATCAAATACTATACGCCGCTATGAGAATTGACATGCTGTAGAAAGCAATTTCTTTTCTCTACGAAATTGCTGGAGAGTTGGGAGTTTTTTTGTGTTCCTTAACAATTTTCCTTATAGCAGCGATATGTTCAGGAGTAGTGCCACAGCAACCACCAATGATGTTCACTCCACACTCGAGCAATTCTCGACATCGCATAGCCATGTACTCCGGTGTCTCCGAGTACACCGCTATGTCACCTTCCATCTGAGGCAGGCCGGCGTTTGGTTGGGCAATTACAGGCAGTTTGGTATGAACTCTAAACTCACTCGCGATGTGAATCATGTTGTCGATTCCGTTACCGCAGTTGGAACCGATTATATCCGCACCGGCCTCAGTCAAACCTGTGACTGCCTGCTCAATACTGACTCCCATAATTGTAAAAAAACCATTAGGGGTCGGATCAAAGGTCATAGTAGCACAGACCGGTATTGTAGGAGCAACAGATTTGGCAGCCCTGACAGCCAAAATAGCCTCGGATAGATCAGTCATCGTTTCAACGCATATCATATCCGCTCCCTCAGCGACACAAGCGCCAAGCTGTCTTTTAAACCCGTTAAGCACTTCCTCAGGGTCAGCCTCACCTAATGGCGCCAACAGACTGCCGCATGGTCCGCAGGAAATGGAAAGAAAAGCTCTGTCTCCGATAGCATTTCGTACTGCACGAACAGCCGCCGCATTAATCTCCTCAGTTCTGTCGTCAAGAGAATAATGCGAGAGTTTCAGCGGTGAGCCGCCAAAAGTATTTGTATTAATAATTTCTGAACCAGCCGCAAGATATGCACTGGCTATCTCTTCAAGTATTTGAGGTTGTTCGATATTTATCCGTTCCGGACAGTCACCCATTTGCAATCCACGTTGGAAAAGCATTGTTCCCATAGCACCGTCAGCGACAAATACCTCTCCTTTTTTCAAGCGATCAAGTAATGTCTCCATCTACCCTGTTCCCACATAGGCCTTAACGCTTTCAACTGCGCTGATACCATCAAAACAATAAGCAACCACTGCCGTATATAAAGAAAAAGATAAAAAAGAAGATAGTATCTTCTCCAGGTTCATCACCATGAATGAGACCATGATCACAACTTCGGAAGTCTCAGCAAGTTTAGC
>QNAG01000059.1 GCA_003641415.1 Candidatus Zixiibacteriota bacterium
CGTTTGTGAAGTTAGGGCCGCTTCCTTCAACTCACGGATACTCGCATTCTCCGGATTCGCTATCAACAATCGCTGTGCCATATCAATCTATGGCACAGCAACTTACAAAAATATAGTTTTTTCTAAACCCAAACGGAAAATATTTATGAGAATCACTCTAGTCGTCGTCACTAAAATTGTCGCAATGCCCGGGACCTATAATACCATTATTATAGTCATCGAACATGCTCTTCAATTTTAGAACATCTTTCTTCGTCTTCTTGCTTAACTCGTCCCAAGCTTCCCAGTTATGATCAGCTAAAAACTCATCGGCAGCTTCGATAGCGTCATCAATATCACCGGTGTCAGCATCGCTAGCAGCATTAAGTTTAGCTGCCAAAAGTTGTGCATAGAGCTTGGTTATGCCATTTGAAGGCTTACCATAAGTTTTCATTACAAGAATATCATGAGCGATAGTAGCGTCTGAAACCTCAATACTGTTAACACCTCCAAGAGCGCCAAGCCAGATAGTCAATAAAGGTGTGACAACATCAGCCTGCGGACCAAAACCAGCGTGAGTTTTCCAGAAACCAATTGTCCGCGTGCATACCAATTCCGGAATATCTTCGAGGTCAAACATAATCAAAGTCTGTTTTTCCAGACCGCTAATCAGCCCGGTATATAACCGCTCACTCGCACCTCTGTTGGTATTCGGTGAATTAGCCCAGATATAGGCATCAAAGACGATTCCATTAACTTCCCGCTGAATAGTGATACACTCTGTGCCACTGGTCGTTGAGTAACATATCTCCAGTTTAGGGCGATTATCAATCGTTGGTACTTCGCTGGAAGAGAAAGTTGTAAATTCCGTCTGTCCTTGTTCCAACAGAAAGCCATAATTCTCATAAGTTCCATCCATCCAAGCCTGCACCAATGATGTAACATCAACAGAACGTTCACCGAGACCATTAGCTACAAACGAACCTATCACAGTAGGATCATAAGCACCGCCGAAGCTATTGTATGTAACACCCATTTCATCCCAGGAGCTGGTAATTCTATGAACATTAACCGTATTATTGTTAGAAGCCAAAATATTCATATAAAGGGTAGCAGATTCCAAGGTTGAACCGCTTGGGATACCCAGCTTACTCATCGCAGTCCGGAGATTTACAATGTCAGATGAAGAGTTCATTGTCTCCGGTCCATTCGAGCAACCAAGACCAATAAAGGCTAATAGCATCAGGTAAAGCGCCAGTTTGTTCATTTTGAGCATTAGAAAGTCCCTCATAAATTAATTTGTTTTGCAGTTCTGTTAATCACGATAGAATAGAGATAAGACAATCCTTTTTAATTTATTAATAAGATTAATTACATGCTTTTTTGAATAAATTAGCAAACTTCTTACCATATCAATCAATTTCCCCAGTATTATACGATTCTCTTGTATGTTCAACTGGAAAGCGAGATTCATGAATCTCTAAATTGCAATAAATCGTATATCTTTGGCTTATATCTGAGACAGGTCTGTTCTATTTTGCATTAGAGTGGTTACATTTATATTTATATAAAACCCTATTTAGAGATATTTATAGCAAGTAAATTCTTTATTTATGCAACCTCGTTCATACATCTTATTTATTAGGTAGTAACCTATTTGAATCCCGCCTTTCGAATCTTGTCCTGATAAATAAGTGACACATTGAAACTGTCAACTTTAATGGAAACCTGTTAGTTCTAATACCACAGGGCACCGGCACAAAGTCATCTTCAATGGAGTTGTTGGCGATGTCATAAACCGTATAGTTAAGCTCTTTGACAACCGTTGAAATTTTACTGACAGATAACCGCCCACCACACAAAAAATCGAGAACCTTCCCCACCTTCCGCGTTGATATACCGCAAAGAAACATCGCCCAGATTGTTTCTTCCAGCGAGACCTGTTGAAAACAAGGGTTTCGTTGATCAGAACAATTTGAATAATCTCGATAATAACTCAGTTTTTCTTGTTAACAACTTGACTGAAAGTATAATAGCCCAGTTCGTCAAACAGGCAGAACACCACCCGTTCCAAACTCCTAGCCAGTTGCTCATAGCCTCGTACTGTTGCGACCATCAGATTGGCGCAGGCTTTCATTGGGAATCCACCCACGCCGGTACCAAAAGCAGGAAAAGCAATAGACTTGATTTTCAGTTTCTCAGCCAAGTTCAAACTGGCGACTGTGGATTGTCGGATGAGTTTGTCGCTGGTTCTGAGGTCCTGTCCCATCACTGCGGCATGAATAACATACTTGTATGGCATCCGCCCCGCTGTTGAGAATATCGCCTCACCCGGCATCACCGGTCCCTTCATAATCGCATCATCTTCAACTGATTGTCCCCCGGCGCGTTTGATTGCCACCGCCACACCAGCTCCCATCCAGAAATTATTATTTGCGGCATTGACAATTACTTCGGTGTCAACTTGAGTAATATCCCCCTTGATCACTTCTATTTCATAAGGCATAGTTGTGACCTCCGAATGTTATATAGTTGGATTCCCCTTCACTGGAAACCATTTTCTCCTTCCCTCAAAAAACTCAAACCCATACGCCACCGCCACTCCTGCTACCGTTCCTACAATCGCACCACCGAGAATATCAAATGGATAATGCACGCCCACGAACACCCGACTGAGAGCAATTAACGATGCGAAAGCCCACAAGTACCACCTGGTGTTCTTGATTGCCAAAGAAAACAGCGCCGCCTGAGCGAAAGCGTTGGTTGCGTGTGATGATGGCAATGCAAATCCCGCTCCACAGTTCACCAGGAGGTTGATGTTAGACATTATGTGGCACGGTCGCGGTCTGGCTATCAACGGTTTCAGGAAATGGCTCGCTGTCTGGTCCGCAACCAGCAGTGCGAAACCTGAAAAGAGCACCAACCATCTTAGACGGGCATCTCCTTTCCACAAAAGACCGATCATAGCGAGACCATATAATATTCGCAACAGCATATCAGAAGTGATAATCGGCATTATAACATCGGTCATCGGATTGCTGAGAGTAACATTGAAGAATAGAAACAGCGTTGTGTCTATGCTATTCAGCAGTTCAAGCATAGCAATTCTGGTTGCTCGTGAGGAAGTGTTGCAGTTGTCGCCGGGTGGGCATTCCGGCTCGAGCGCCCAGTTGAGTGCATTTCAAAGCACCGACCGCCGAGCCCAGTTTCAATCGCTCCTCTATGTTTTTTCCTTCAAGAAGACCACAAAGGTATCCCACATGGAAGGCATCACCAGCGCCGGTTGTGTCAACCGCCTTCACCCTGAACGCTTTCTGTCGATAAAACCGTCCGTTTTCCAAGCCAATACTCCCTTTCGTCCCCTGGGTGATTACCACTGTTCCGGGACATATCTCTGTCAGGCGCTTAAGTGCTTTCTTGATGTTTTGCGTACCTGTGTATGGACAGGCGAACGCATCTGCTACCACCAGATGATCCACCAGTGGAAGAATCGCTGTCACATCGTTGCGCACCGACCCGATATCAAAAGTCACAGTGGCACCTACCCGCTTTCCCCAGCGAGCCAGTTTCAGACAGGCCTTAAGATCGCGTCCATCGAGGTGTAGCACTTTCGGGGTTGGATATTGAGATAGAGTAAGATCACGGGGTTGAATCGTTATTTTCCGGTGTAGTGCAATTGTGCGGCGTCCTGTACCATCTTCCACAAAACCGAAAGCGCTAGCCGAGGGTAATTTCTTTGTAATAATGAAGCTGGTATCCACTCTGTCCTTTTTAAGTTCGCTAATCGAGATTTGCCCCATCATGTCATTGCCTACAACGACAATTACAGCCGTGTCAAATCCCAGACGTGAAAGCCCGACCATCACATTCGGTACAGGTCCTCCACCCTGAACACAAAGATCGGTAGCATCAACTTTCCCCCCTCGCTCGGGGAACTTGGGAACTGACACCAGGAAATCCAGAGGAACAATCCCCATCCCCAGACAGTCAACTCTCCTGTTCTCTTTAGAGCGGTTCAATTTTTGCCTTTCCTCCGCTGAGTTGAATGATATCTGCCCTAAGGGATTCAGATTTTGTCAAACGAACCTCGACCTCAAGTGTTACATGGTCTGAATAATCAGCCTTCACCTGATGGGCTTTGTAGTGATGCAGTAATCTTGTAAGCTGATCAAAGAGTGCGAAATCTATATCTACTCGGTATTGCTCTGTTAGGAAATTCTCTTTGCGACCTGCTTTGTTCAGAGCCCCTGCGGCAGCATTGCTATAAGCGCGTACTAACCCACCGGTTCCAAGCTTGGTACCACCAAAATAACGAGTTACAACAACCAGCACATTTTCAAGGTTGCGTCCGCAAATTGAATCATAAATCGGCCGTCCGGCTGTTCCCGATGGCTCCCCGTCATCGGAATATTTGAATGCTATGTCATTAAACAATCCAACTCGCCAGGCAAAGCAATGATGCGTAGCAGCGTGCTCTCGTTTGCGTATCATCTCCAGAGCTGCCAGGGCTTCCTCGGTTGAGGTAACAGTAGAACACTCAGCTATAAAACGTGAGCCTTTTACCTTCGTTTCATGTTTTACTTCGCTTGCAATTGTATAGTAAGCATCTTCCATTGACGAAATCACACTAACGCCTTGATAATACTACCAACTTGGTCAAATCCAACAATTGGCACAATACCATATTTAGATGCTGTTTCTAAGGCGGTTTCATCTGATAAGGCTCCATGTTCTGGATCAACCATTATGAATACAAGCTTTCCAATATCTCCACAGAACGAGAGAAGATCATGGGTATGACTGGAGTCATTATAGAATTCTGTAAGCACGACTGCATGGGACAGTCCTACCAGCAAACGGTTAGTAGCGCTGAGGTTGTCGGTGTGAGGAGCTATATCGGGAGGATACTCAGTGATTACGCCACCCTTCTGAGCGATATCAATAGCCAGAGGCATCTGTTCTGATAAATCAAGATGATCAAAGCCGGAATCTATAATAGCAAACGATTTCCCATCGTTAGCTTTGCAACCCAGATGTACAGCTCCATCTATCCCCCCCCTTAGTGATGACACCACCTGAACATTGGCTTTGGCAAACAACCGCGACAAATGAACAGTGAGTTCTATCCCTTCCTGTGATGCCTTGCTTGTTCCTACAACAGTAACAGTTTTGCGGGAGTTGTTCGGAATTGATCCTCGCACATACAGTACAGGAGGAGGATCATTCAACTCGTGCAGTAATTTCGGAAAGTTCGAATCGAAACATGTCGCCACATTAATATCGCGTTGTGATAATTCAGCGTGAAAGTCCTCTGCTAATTGTAACCCGGCACTTGCGTTGCGGACCAGATCGCTCGTTTGCTGATCAAGATTTTTAATTTCCTTAAGCGCATCTGGTGTGTCTGCAAACAGCTTGTCAAGACTGCCAAATTGGGATATTAATGCTGAAAAAAGACGGGGATCCACACCGGCAAATTTGCATAAAGCCAGCGCTTTAATGGTGTTGCTATATTTGTTTTCGTAATTCATACGACCTGTAATGTACATGCTGGGATTCTCAAGTCAACTTCTCAGGTTAATGAAAGTAAATTCATCGTAATATGACATATTTCTTCGCAAAGAGATTTCACCTACTAAATTGATTGTGATTTTAGCGAAAGCCTTGAATTCCAAGCCGAAAAAGTTTATCATGGCGTACTGACAGATACTCTGAAAGGAACCTATGAAAAATAATTTCTTTTTACTGATCCTGACAATTGTCTTATTCGGATGTACATCAACTCCGGAATCCTTTGATCAATTACTGACAGCCGGTAAGAAAGCCTTTGTACACAAGAAATACTCTAAAGCGAGAGATTATCTAGGAAAAGCCGTTGCTAAACAGCCGTCAGATCACGATGTGCTGTATTTTCTTGGGTTGAGCTATGCTCGTGACTATTTACTGGATTCAGCTTTCTTCTATATCAGCAGGGCTGATGTTCTTATACCCAATGATCGCGAAACAAACCTTGAGTTGTACAAGCTGGCAATGGATCTCAAGGAAGACAAGGCCGCAATTAAAGCTATCAAGGTCCTGATTCGCACCGGTGATCCAGAGGATCAATACTATGAGACTCTGGTTCGGCTTCACGCTCGAGAAAAACACCACTACAATGCCTACCACTATTCTCGTCTGTTACTGAAAAAGGAGCCTGAAAACCGACAATGGTATCTTGTAGCAGCTTCCGCGGCTGCAAATATCGATTCTATTCACGTTGCGTTGGAGATTCTCGACTCGGCCATTGAAAAATTCGGACCGCTGCCAGAACTGAGAATGAACCGAGCTTTGTTCCTTATTTCAATTAACAAGTATTCTGAAGCCGAACGCGCTTTGCGATTGCTCTATGCGGAAGATACAGCTTCTGTTCCATACCGAATTAATCTCGCACATGTTCTCTCATCTCAGGATGACCGTCAGAAGAAACAAGAAGCTTACGACATTTACAAATCTTTAGAGCCGTTAGAGTTGAAGGAATTTAAGCTCGATTCACTTATTTCCGCTCTTGAACAAGAATTAAATCAATAGATATTAAACGAAAAAAAAGGGCAGGATTATTGCTAATCCTGCCCAACGCAGGGCTGTCTCGGTAAGAGACAGAGGGGGGTCTTTATGAGTTCCTACTCTTTGTAACACAAGTATAGCATGAAAAGTTCATTTAGCAAGTAAAAAATTTAAAAAAAGTAAAAAGTTTTTTTTATCAAGAGAAACGCAATGAAAGCCCCGATCCTTCGCTGTAGGAAGGATCGGGAAGCGATGGTTACCGGCAGTCCACTTACCGGGAACCTTTCTCACGCGGGGGGTCATTTATCAGAAACCTTCTTCTTCATTACTAATCGTATCAGTTATGTCGTTGCAGCGCAACTTCCAACGACCCTGGAAGAAACCCTTAGATTTGTTTGGTCGACTTCCATAGCGCCCCTTCAGCACGCCGATTTCAGCACCATTTGCAGCGAAAATCCCGCCTGCGAACCAACCGGTACTCCGGCGGAATGCATGTTCATTGGCATGATAGTTTGGATGCTGTCCGTAGATTCCTTTAAGGAATCCTTCAAACTTGCCATTGGAAGATATCCACTTGCCGAAAAACACCTTAAGACCATCGCTGTTTTCACCATAGTGTCCTTTAAGATATCCGGATATACGACCGCGTTTGCTCATCCACGTACCTCGAAACACGCCCTCGTCCTCTTCATTGTATCCCCATCGTCCGGAAAGAAATCCACGTGGGCAGGGAAAGCGATCGAGCTTGAATCCATGAAAAACAACCACATTTGAATCATCTATAATTACTATAGTATCCAGAGAAACTAGTTCCTCCATAGAAAAAGTGTAGCTGTACGGACCAGTTTCAAAAGTGAGAGTTACTGGCTCCAACTCTGGATAGGTCGTATCAATGACAGTAACCCAGATAGTATCATCGAGACTATCAACTTCGGGGATTAAGATAGAATCAAGAATTGGTTTTGGACGAGGTACGAACAGATCCACCGCAATACCATCGTTATGAACCGTAGTCAGGGAATGCCACTCAATCAGAGCGGGATCGGTGCGTTCCAGGATGTAATCCCCTGGTTCAAACCGAATAACTCTCCGGATAATTTCTACCCCTCGACTGATAGCCAGCGATCCTGTCCAGTCCGTTACCTCGGTGACTGTTGAATCATAGCAAAGACGTCCCCAGACAGCGCGAATGTGGTAATATCCGGCATCAGGATCAGCTATCAATTCTTCAACAGCCGGAGATGCAAGCATCACATCATCATAGTCCTCGTCAGCATCGGCCTCAGCGACTAAATCAGGATCATCGAAACCGGGTTTTTCGGCGCTGGCAGTATATCCGCCAAACTCAGAATCGAGATCAAGAGTCTGGTTTGTTGTCGTTTCTGCAGGGTTGTCGGAACACCCAACAGCCCAGATCATCAGAACCAGAGCCAGGAGCGAAAAGGCCAGTTTTCGGATCATTTTGTTCTCCTTTCAAGTGTAAATGGTCTTCGGCTAATTTTCATACTAATATCACTATCAATCAGCGTGCCACGACTGCGACACTAACGTAATCTGTTGTTGGGGATAGTCTTAACTTGCAACAAAATTGACAACAAAAAGCTCGGGGGTGTACCGGATGGTACAGGTTAGATCAGTATGAACCGGTCGGTACACAACGGCCGACCTATATTATACGTGATATAAATCCGTCGTTTTTGTCCAGTCTCTGGAGAGCTTTTTCTCGGGAACAGCCTAGTTTGTGCATAACTATGGCCGTTTTAACAGATCCGTTTGCTGAAATAAGAAGATTGTCAGCTTCTTCAAAGCTAAGATTAAATAATTCAATAAGAATCTTTTGTGAGCGAGCGACTAATTTCTCTGAGTTGCACTGAAGATCAACCATCAGGTTGCCATAGGTCTTTCCAAGCAGGACCATTGCTGTGGTGGATATGATATTGAGAGTCATCTTTTGTGCTGTTCCGGATTTCATGCGAGTCGAGCCGGTAATAACCTCAGGACCCACCGGCAAAGGAATAACAACGTCGATTCCTGCTGGAATATCGGTTGATTCGTTACAAATGATAAAAGCCGTCCTCGCCCCGACTTCCATTGCATACTCTAAAGCAGTCCTAGTGTATGGTGTACGGACCGAGGCAGCTATACCAATGACAAAATCGTGCGGAGTTAATCCCCACGCTTTGAGTTCGGCTACAGGCTCATCGATTCTGTCTTCGGCGCCCTCCATCGACAACACCAAGGTGTCATAGCCGCCCGAGATAAGCCCTACGATCTGCTTGGGGTCGGTATCAAAAGTAGGCGGGCATTCAGCGGCATCGAGTACCCCCAATCGACCGGATGTGCCCGCCCCAACATAGAATACCCGATTGCCATTGCGAATAGTTTTGGCGAAGACCTCAGCCGCTTTGGCAATGTGTGGCAGAGCTTGTTGAACTACACTGGCGACTTTCTTGTCCTCGTGGTTAATCTTATGAGCTATCTCCAGTGCGCTGAGTCTATCAATATCTACTGTGTCCGGATTGGATTGCTCGGTTGAGAGCCGGGATAGTTCTTCTATCAGTTTCTTATGATTAGTCATATCTGGAGTGTAGAACCATCGTGGCAAAAGGACAACAAAAAATGAGGAGCACTACTCTCTCGATATATGTTCTATAAAATCTTCTTTCTTATCAAATCCACATAGAGCGCGGTTTTGCTTATCAGCGGTTGTACGGTTGATGCTTAATTGCTACTTCTTAAAACTGAACTTGATAGCGTCTAACTTGCAGGATTTGATACACTCACCACACGATGTGCAATCCGGGTGGGCTTTTGTCTCTTTATCCAGCAGCTTTTTTATTGTCGGACATGGGCTAGCTTCGACACATTCATTACACTGGGTGCAAAGATCGTAATTGATTCGTATTCTTCCCGGTGCAATCTTCTCCAACAACCATGTCAATGCGCCGATCGGACAGATTAGATAACAAAACGGGCGGTAGAGCATCAGGCTGGCGATGACGAGAATCACCATCATCACTATCCACATAACATCAATGCTCCAATGCAACAGTTCGAAGAAGTTGATAGGTTCGTAGAAGTTGTAGGCCGAAAACGATTTCCACATTCGTCCAGAAGTATCGTTCTCTGTGTATTCCGCCAGCAAGGCGATGTGGTCTTTGACCCAGAAAAAGGTCAGGATGAACATGGCCAACAAAGTCATACGGATTGAATTGAAGACGGTAAAATTGAACTGCTTAAAGCGAGGCTTAAACGGTATCTTGTTTATCAAGTCCTGCAGAGCGCCAAGTGGACAAACCCAGCCACAGAACAACTTGCGCCCGATAAGGCTGGGGATAAATATGGCTAAAACTAGAGCCAGAAATGCCGGAAAGAACTTTCCATGGGTAAATTTGAACATGAACAGTTTTGTAATACCGCACATTGGGCTCGGATGCAGTGGATAGAAATAATCCAGCCCAAACAGGGTGAACACTACCAGCAAAATGACTACTCGAATCCATATATTAATCCACTTGCCAAGCAGAAGAACGAGACCGACTAAAGAAAACAACAGGAAAAGTAAATACTTAGGTGTGAACAAAAAATCCAAGACGCCCGAAGAGGATCGCTGTTTTTTCTTGATGGGCTCTTTAGTTGCTTCATGTTCCGCAGCTCTCTGGGCAGCGATAGGTTGTGCTATCGATGCGGAATCATAGGCATGCTCATGCTGAATTACCTCAGCAGTATCGGTATTGATTTCTGTGCTTGTAGTTGTAGCATGCTTGGATACAGATTGAGCCTGTACCGGCAGGGCGAAAGCCAACAGCACCAACAGACTTAATAGTAGTATTCGGAGAGTATTTGTTTTCATTCGGGGAGTATATGTAACTCAAAGTGATTGTCAAGAATTGCGGGGGACAAGGGTAAAAAATAGCAAATAATATAGAAGATAAAAGGGGTCGATTTAATCAACTTTCTGCAACGCTGCGGTCCAATTGCATCGGATAGAAGGATAGTTAAGCGATGCAAAGCCTGCTTGTTTGGCAATGGCTTCGGTCTGCCGGAACTCCTCTTGTGATACGTGCCCGCCCGGTTCGACAAGCAGCAATTTGCCGTTTGGTCTCAGTGCGGAATAGATTTGCGCGAACACGGAAGAGGCATCCGGAACTTCGTGTATTACTGCAAAAGCCAGTGCAAAATTGACCTGACCCGTCAGGTCTTCAATTTCCAGACTGTTGCTGGGGCAGACACGGGTGTCGATTTGCTCGGTGAGTCCCGCTTTTGCTGCCCGACGTTTGAGAACATCTATCATCTTCGGTTGAACATCAACTTCGTGGATTCTGTCCCAACCGCCTTAGTCGACTGCCAAGTAGATAACCTACCCACACAGGGCATACATGCTTAGCCATGTTACTTCTTTCATTTACTTTGTGTAATTTATCAAATTGAGATCATTATTATAAACCATATAACCCTGATACATAGTATCAGGTTACAGATTAAGAAAAATTCCAACATTAGAGATTCAATCTTTCCATAAATGGATTTCATATTCCAGAGTAATAAATATAAGTCAGTTTTTGCTGACACTCAATCGGCCCCAGCACAACAGATTGCACTTTCTCTTTTGACTTGCTCTGCTTACCTTTCAAACCAAAGAAAAAAGTGTGTGAAGGTTAACATCACTATGGATAAAATCAAGACAGCAGTAGTTGGCGTTGGGTCCCTTGGGCAACATCATCTTAAATGGCTTAGCCGTATAGAGAACTCAGAGTTGGTTGGCTTCTATGATATTGATACAGAGTGTAGAGCACGGTTTGCAAAAAAGTATGACAATATTATTGTGTTTGAGTCTCTCGCTCAGGTAGCTGAGATGGTCGAGGTGGTTACAATCGTAGTGCCAACCAGCGAGCATTGTGAAGTAGCCTCGTTTCTGATAGACAAGGGCGTTCACTGCCTGATCGAGAAACCTGTGACAGCAACGTTGGATGAAGCTACTACGCTACAGGAAAAGGCTCGCACCACAGGCGCGAAAGTTGCGGTTGGGCATATCGAGCGTTTCAATCCTGCGGTTCAAGCGGTTCTGGAAATGGGTGTGAAACCAGCCTTTATAGAAGCTCATCGGTTGGCTGCATTTGACCCGCGGGGAACTGATGTTGCCGTTGTACGTGACCTCATGATTCACGACATCGATTTGGTGCTGACATTTATAGAATCAGAAATCACTGACATACAAGCTTCAACCGTGGCAGTAGTTTCTGACCAGGCCGATATCGCCAATGCTCGGCTTACATTTGCCTGTGGGGCGGTAGCAAACCTGACCGCTTCACGAATTTCACTGCATCAGATGCGCAAACTGCGCATCTTCCAACAGTCGAGTTATTTTTCTCTCGATCTGGCGCAGAAACAGGCTGACATATACCGGTTAGCAGCTCAAGGTGAGGTGGGTGAGGGATTACGTATACCGATTGGCAAGTCGGATCGTAAGTTAATCTACACCAGAAAACAGGATTCCGGTGAGGACATGCTTCAAATGGAGTTATCAGCGTTCCTGAGAGCTGTACAAGATGACAAGCCAGTGTCTGTATCACTTGAACAGGGCACCGAAGCTCTTCGGGTAGCGTTAGAAGTGGAACGAATCGGCCAGGAATCACTGAACCGAATGCTCACTCAGAACTGATCGATAGAGATAGTATGGAGATATTCTTATCTGCCGGTGATCCCTCAGGCGACAACGCCGCCGCTCGATTGATCAATTCGATGAGAGAGCACGATTCGAAGCTCAGCCTCTTCGGGCTGGGGCATTCCCGTCTGGCTGAACTTGGGCAGATGCAATTGGCCGAAGGTAACCAGTTGGCTGTGCTTGGCTTCTGGGAGGTAGCCCGACACTGGCGGTTTTTCCGTCGCCTGATGTTGAAGTGTGTTGATGAAATCAAGCGGCGTCGTCCGAATGCGATAGTACTTGTTGATTATCCCGGTTTCAACCTCCGATTGGCTAAACGGGTTAAAAAACTTGGCATCCCGATTATTTACTATATTTCACCACAGGTATGGGCATGGGGGCATCGAAGGGTAGCGGAGATTCGGGAACTTGTTGATCTCATGTTGGTAATTTTACCTTTTGAGGAAGATTTCTACTGTAACAGCGGAGTCAATGCCAGGTTTGTAGGACACTACCTGCTTGAGGATATCCCCTCGGAATATATTTCATCGTCCCCCCCGTTGACAGGCAGACTCTGTCTGTTGCCGGGATCGCGTCCCCAGGAAGTTCATCGGATGTTACCTTCAATGTTGGTCGCTGCCCGGCAGTTCAACCGGAAATACAACACCGAGGCCGTAGTGGCTGGGCTTTCTGGCATTTTCGATTATGAAAAAATAATAGCCCCCTATATGGCTGACCGAATATCGGTGGAATATGATAACCCGCGCCAATGTATCTTTGACAGTAACATTGTCCTAACA
>QNAG01000060.1 GCA_003641415.1 Candidatus Zixiibacteriota bacterium
AAACCAGTTGTAATAACGCCTACTTGCAAAAATTGGAACAGTTCACCATGTGAAATGCAGGTGGTGTTGAATAGACGTTCATTGCATGAAAATGTCAGCTTTTGCAAGTTGATAATCAGTGATTTCTGGTGCTGGTTCGATTCCCAAATCTGAATTGAATTGGACCATTCTAAGATTTAGATTATTCTGATCTTTTTCCATGTGAAGCATGTTTAAATTATTGGTTCTATCTCAGTGGACCTATCTTATTTGCTTCGATTGGCAATGTTGTCAAGTACATCATGGGTACGTGAGTGTTTGTCACAAGCCTGTCATCAATGAGGTCTGGAACTGGGTCAAATCCGACAATATGCTGGAGACCAGAAGGATTGGTCCTTAGCCAGTTAATTCTCCCAACATGTCTATCTAGCTCATCCCTTGCTTCTCCACGAAAGCGGCGGCAGATTTCGGCGACCTCAGCAACAGTTCGGGCAAGTTGTAAGCGCTTGCACTCAATGAGTTGAATTTCTCCACTTGGCTTCCAAGCCAATACATCAATATCGCCATATTCGGGGGAGCCACCCAACTCAGTCATTTGTACCTCATTGCGCACTTCCCATCCATTTTCGCGCAGTTGATCAGCTACAGACCGAGCAAAGGCATGACCTCTTTCATTGTTTACTGCTCCAATGTATTGTTTCATTTTCGTAGTAGTGAAGAACTCTTGAGGCAGATGTCCTCGTTCTGATCTTTCGAACAAGTATCCGAATCCAAGTCTGAATATCCCAGCCCCATAAAGTACCTTGTCATTATTTTCCTCACCGAAGACAAAAATAGGCCTGGCTGTTGAAGATAGTCTGCGTCGGAATCGCCAGGGGTTAATATCTCTATTCCTGAACCCCGGCGGCGGTTTGTCCCATTCAGGGCGATGGAAAATGCTGAAAGTTCGAACAAATGCTTCGCTGGCTTCAGGCGACAGGCCACGGGTTTTAATAAGTCTAGCTTTGAGATCTCCTAACGTTGTTTCTACCACAACGTTGTTGCATTCAACTGCTAAATCCATTAATTCCGCAAATCCATCGACCGCCTCATCTGGTGTTAAGCCAAACTCAGTCAGAAATGCGCGAATGAAATCTGCAGAAAAAACTTCGTCAGCTCGCGTTCGTTTGTCGGTGTTCTTTTTTTGATACAATTTACTATAGTTTTCTGCTGCTGCTTCGAATTCTTTATGGAAGTAGCCGGATAGGAATGGCTTAATGACGGTATTATAGAATCCGCGATCGATACTATATTCGCCATTCAAATGTAAGTTGATTTGGGGTTCAATCAGGTCACTGTTGATTGCGTCGGAGTCTGTTGCAACCTCGATTAGCAATGCCGCTTTGGCTAACAGTTCATCTAATTCCCACCGAGAAAGTTGGTGTCCGCCGTTCTCTGGACACTCACAGATAGCCATTTCCAAAATAGTACGGGCTGATAGTGAAACATTTTTCCTATCTGACTCTCGCTCCTGTGCAACAGTAAAAACATCTTCCTCCGACTCATACAAGGCAATGACTGCTTTTGCGGTACGATTCCAATGGTCACGGTCTTGGATGGCGGCTTCATGTACGGTGAGTACCTCACGTATTACAGATGTTCTATCAAGTTGTTTCAACAGTTTCCGTAGCTGATTCCAGATCTTGTCAACAACCCTGTGAAGGAAATCGTTGCTTTCTGATTTAGATGTAATACTATTACCCGTCTTCACTGACGTACAGTTTTCAGATAGTCTGAGCTTGGAAAAAACAAAATCCTCCTGGGCAAGAAAAATTGTTTTCTGACCTTGCCGCGCCAACAAGTGCTCAATGGGGTAACGAGTACTAAAAAGATGAAGAATACGCATGCCTGAGGTGCCGATTACCCTGTTTGTTAAATCATAGAGAAATGCCTCATCAATAGTTCCTGTTGAACCTTGATATAGACTGACAAGGCCTTTCGCAATGCTGTGGAGAACTAGCTTTTCACCGATATTTTCAGGCTGCTGGAAATGTATGAGAAAATCCGATGGAAACTTGACTAAAGCAGTTCGTTTGTCAAGATTGACTGTTACTTTCGGTTTGTCGATTAGCACGCCCGATTGGGGTTCTCTATAATCCTCAAATACAACGACTTCGCCAAAGTCTAGGCAAATCTCTATTGCGCCAGTTAGCGTTTTTGGATGAAGAGCTTCGATCTCGAATACTAGCCTGTCATACAAACCAATGAAACCAGACCACATCTCGTAGAGAAGGTGCCGCATTTGCTCATTACCTTCCCTGGGCTCTATTAGAAGCCAACTGGGGCCGCGCGGAGTTTCCACAACTCCTGCTAACATGCCCTTGTGCAAATGTTCTAGACTTACGTAAACAGGACGATTTTGCATGGACTTGAAGTACGCGTCACAGCCGAAACGTATAACGGGCGAATAGTGACCATCTATTGTTTCAATAACATGGTGGTCTAATAGGTTTTTCACTTTCTCTCGGACTGGAAGGGCCATGTCATTAGCAATGGAAATCATTGAGCCATCATCTACGGGCAGGTCACGTGGTACAAGCTGGTAGTTCATGCGACGCCAAAAGCAATAGACGTTGTAGTCACCATTAATGCTATGGAAGTAGACACCTTGCCTCTCTGCCCACTTTTTTTGTTTCATGCATTTCAGGTAATGGGTGATCGGTCTATCGAGCTCACCAGCTAACATTAGTAGGTCCGATATTTGAATGATGGATAAATGCCATTGGTCTGGGTTCGGCAAATTCTTGAATCTAAAAGCATACCCACGACCGAGGCCACCCATCACGAGGAGTGTTATTCCTGTGGTAAAGCCGGGTAATGATCGACATTCACTAGAAACTTTGCTTAGATATTCTCCAAGACCTGCCTCCAATTCCTCTGGATATTCCATGAAACTGGAAAGGCCTTGAGTGTTGAGTAAATCCATCCTGTCATGTAGTAGAACTATATGGAGATACTTGTTGATATCAAATTTGAGTAACCAAGAGGACAACGGAGGGATATTACCGTCTGGTGTAGGTGGAGTGAAAGAGATGGCATCCCTTTTAAATTCTCGAAAAACATCCATTTCAATTTGTCGCGCCTGTTGGGTGGAAAGAGCGTTTGCGAACCTTTGAATATGCCTCATCTGCTCCAATTCAGACAGAACGAAGCGTCTAATTGCAGGGCTGACGGCGTGTGGTAGGGAAAGGATTAACTCATCCTTGAATTCTATAAGAGGATGTCTTTCCAGAGATGAGTGTCCGATCGATTCTCCCACGAGAGCCTGCTTGTCTTTATCTTGAAAGATAAATGGTGCCAATACCTCCCGGCTAATACCTAGTGCATCTAGTTCTTTATCTGTGAAGGTTGTTGCGCGAGTTATTCCAAGCCCCCTTGTTGTTGGTGCTAACCTTATCGTATTATTAGGGACCGAAGGCTCGATGTGCCACCTTTGCAAGCCGACTCGTTCGGCAACGCAGTCGCTCAGTTTCAGTAATGCAAATGCGGGAATCAACAGATCCCTACATTTTTGTGGAACTCTGTGCTTATTAAGGGTTTCGATGACAACTTGAAGGAAATAGTCGTTCGATTCCCAGATGCCTTCAAATACCCGTCGATTTCCTTCGGGAGTCTCAATATTGGTGATGAAGATGTTTTCTGCAGGATCCTCCAACGATGCGAGTTGAGTATTGCCAAGATGCTGGTTCAGCCAGTGACCGATTTTAGTTAAGTTTGGTCTGCGATGTCCGTGGCAATGTGATACAGCCAAGTGGATAAGGATTTCTATGCGGATAGTGTTTGCTTGTAGTACTGGAACAGTTAGTAGTGCGCTGAGTTGCGTGACAGTGGACCTCAGGTCGTATTTGCCAAGGAGTTTTGTGATAAGCTTTAGCTCAGGAGAATTGAGTGAGAGCATTCTTTTGCCTGACTATGTGTTATGGTTGAGGGTGGTGGAGTGCATTGTCAATCAAGATTGAGCCCGACCGCGATGTGGAACCATTTGTTTCAGGATAATGATAATCACGCGTCATTACCCTGAAGATGATGAATTCAGCCCCTATGTCGCAATACTTGTCGCAAAATGTCACAATTTCATGCCTCCATTTGTCGCTATACTATTTTTGGATTAGTTCATAAGTAGATTGCCTTGCAGAACCTTGAATACGGACTAATCCCAAATTAATTAATGCATTCATGTCACGTTGCAGAGTTCTACGTGTGACATCTTGGCAAAGTTTTTCCAACTTGCTGATATGCATTTTGTTGTGCTGTAGAAGAAAGTCTAATGCTTTACCCTGACGATCATTTAATCCATGTTTTTGTACTAAAATATCCCTTTTTATCACCTGCTCACCGCGTTTTTTGACTTCAACCATCTGAGTTTTTAAGCCGGTAATGAAGTAATCGAGCCAGCTGGTCATATCCATGTTGTTTTCCCGGACACTCTGAATCGCTTGATAGAATGCCGGCCGATCACGGTCATAAAACTCGCTGATAGTAAAGAGCCTTTTGAAATCATAACCCGCTTTATAAAGGCAGAGGGTTGATAGCAGGCGTGAAGTGCGCCCGTTACCATCTAGAAACGGATGGATATGTACTAACTGAAATTGAGCAATTCCACTTGCGAGGACAGGATGAATGTCTAGATCGGAATTCAGCCATTTTACCAGTTCAGACATCATGATTGGTACTTCTATAGCTGAAGGTGGTGTATAAATAATCTGCCTGGTTGTTGAATTAACAATATAGTTTTGGATTTTTCTGTATTCTCCAGGGGCTGCTTTGCCGCCACGAACTTTCTCCACAAGTCGATGATGGATCTCACGAATCATTCCTTCGGTAATAGGATCACCGCTGTCTAGGCACTCTGATACAAAGGTAAATGCTGAACGGTAGTTCAAAAGCTCCCGCACATCATCCGGGCTCGCATCAGGTACTTCTTTACCATTCCACAAGCGTTTAGCTTGATCCAAAGTTAAATTAGTACCTTCGATATGGGTTGTATGGTGTGCTTCAAGTACCAATGCCCGGTTACCCATATCCCGTACCCAGTCATCAGAAAGTTTGGCTGCTTCCAGAAAGCCTCGAGCTCGTTCAATTTGGGTTATGGCAGCAGTCATGTTGTTAGTGATTGTGAAAATGGGATGAAACTGATTGTCCATATCAAAGCCCTTCCCTTCCTGGTTTTATTGGTTGCGCCCAGATAGGTATCAATTTCCAAGTATCACGCATTCTGCTATGCAGTACATCCATATCTGGTTCGTACTGCCTGACCAACGTCCAAAATCGGCTGGAATGGTTATGTTCCAATGTATGGCAAAGCTCATGGATGAGAATATATTGGACTAACTCTTTCGGTAGGAAAAGCAATTTACTGTTCAAGCTGATGATATTTCTGGCGGAACAACTTCCCCAGCGGGTGCGTTGATTTTTAATACCTACCTTTGAAAATTTGAGCCCCGTTTTATTAGATAATGCTTCAAGTTGCGGTACCAATGATTCTTTTGCATGGCGTGCCAACCAGCGGCGTAAAGCAGCTAGACAGTTTTTCACATCGTTGATTTTCCCATAAACGATAACTCTTCCGGGCTTGTCAGTACGGGCACTAACCTTTTTGCTTCTTGTTTCTTTATATTCTACCAGCCATGATTCTCCCAATGCGGGGAGGTCAAATGCTTGCGGTTTTTCTACTGGCTGTTCACCCAGAAAGTGCTTTATCTTATCGAATTGTTCAAGTTGACTCAGTAGCCAGTCCCGTTTGCCGGTAACTATCTCTGAGATACGCTGAAGGGCTAATTCCGGTGGTGCGGTTACCAGCAAACCATGATGTGCTGTTAACTTGAGACGAAGATTCTTATATCTTTTAGATGAACGAATTTCATAATCGAGGCGTTTACCATTGGGAAGTATGACATAAGCTGGTTTTGTCATTTATTTATTTTTCAAGTTCTGGATTATAATGTTTACGTTTTAATACCTGTACCAGTGTACCAATGAAGCCCATGGCATCGTCGACAAGCAGGCCACAGGCAGAAAAACGTTCAGCGATCAAAAGTAGTAGCGCTTTGGAAAGTTCCGGATCTACTGCGCTGCTGTTCCACCATCCGGGAAAACAATGCTTGTCTGCCTCCCCCAAGATGGCAGCAGCTATTTCTACTGGCTGTGCTTCGTTCAGTGCGGCATTGCGTGCCTTGATCTTCAGCGCCAACTGTTGGCTGATAGGGCGCTTCGATTCCTCTACCGCAGCCCGAACTGCCTCGGTCAATGTTTCCAGTTCCTCTATCAAGGCAATGCCCGCCAGTGTGCCGGCTCGCTTTTCGTCAATAATGCGCTGAAGTTTTTCTGATAGTGGCCGGAATATTTCGTCTTGATCTAGGTGAACCCGCAGCTCGGCGGTCAATATTGCTTCAATATCCAGAGCCTTAGCGTCGGGATTCTTGTCCTTCAGTTTGGTAAGAAAATGTTCGTCCAGTTTGTATGTCGGGAACTCTTTTTCCATTTCCTCCACATCGATATGTTCGCGGATCAGTTCCTGGGTGTGGGCGGCGTCCTCTGCAGTCGCTTCCAGTGCCGCATCGGGATAGAACTTTTTGCGGTAGAGCATGTAGAGCTTGGTCAGCCAGGCATAGGGGCGCACGTAGTCTCGTAGCTGCTCGTCAGGCTGCAGGGCCTCATAGAGCACCCGAAGGTTGCGGTAGCCGGTATCAAACTGTTTTTCTGCGCCTTCTTCGTCACGCAGGATCTTCATGGCGGCGATAAAAGCCCCATGTGAGCCATCACGAGGTACAATATCCTCAGGGAAAAGCGACCATAGGGTCTCGAATTGCTGGCGGAAATGCTCACGGATACGTTCGAAGGGGAAGGCGATATCGCCTAATTCATCGGGCCGGTAGTTCAGAGCTTCGTTCAAATTATCGAAGATTCCGTAGTAATCGATGATCAAGCCGTGCCCTTTTAGTTCGTTATAGGGCCGGTTTACCCGGGCAATGGTCTGTAGCAGGGTGTGGTCACGCAGGTTCTTGTCAAGATACAGTGCTTGCAGAATAGGCGCATCGAAGCCAGTCAGCAACATATCGCACACCACCAGTAGTTCCACCTTGCGATAGGGCTTGTCCTGGTGTTCCGGCACCTCTGATTGAGCAGGGATAAGAAACTCGTTAAGCAGCTTCTTGCGTTTGGCCTCGCCAAGATAAAGTGCCTGAATTTCATTTGGGTCGGTCTGCAGGGCTTCAGAGATAACGGCAATCACCGCTTCATCGCCCAGCCGTTCACGCATTGCCGCCGTATAGAGTTTTACCGTTTCCTTATCCTTGCTCACCAGCATTGCCTTAAAACCGTTGGGGCGTATATGCTCAATAAAATGTTCCGCCACATCGTCAGCAATCTGGGTAATGCGTTGGGGAAGTTTAAGCAGTACGTCAAGTGTTGAAGAGCTGCTTACCAGTTTGTTTTGCTCGGCTTCCGGCAAATGGCCAAATTCCCGTTTGAAGGCAGCATCCAGCTTGGTGCCGTAAAGCTGCCAGTCGGTCTTGCGCGGCTGCCAGTGGATGGGTTTCACCACTCCGTCCCGCAGGGCGTCGGTGACTGTGTAGGGGCGTCCCATGTATCGTTCGATGGTGCCATTGTCCTTAATTTGCCCCCAAGCAACCGGCGTGTTGTGGTCATCCTTCTCGATGGGGGTGCCGGTAAAGCCGAACAGCGAGGCCCCATCCACCGCTGCTCGCATGTAAGTGCCAAGTTCCCTTTCCTGGGTGCGGTGCGCTTCGTCGGCCATGACGATAACATTAGGCCGTTGCTTGGTGATATTCTTCGGCATTCCTTCGAACAGATGTACCGTGGTGAGAATTACGCCACGATAATCGCCACCCAGTCTTGCCTCAAGATCACGCTTGTTGGCAGCTACATGGACGTTCTCGGTGCCAGTGGCCATCAGCTCACGGTCCATCTGGTCACCCAGTTGTTCCCGGTCCACCAGTAGGATTACTGTGGGTTGATTGAGTTTCGGGTCTTCCCACAGGCTGCGGGCGGCATAGATCATGGTCAGTGTTTTTCCTGATCCCTGGGTGTGCCAAATAAGGCCGCGCCGTTTCTCGGGAACTAAAGTCATGTCAGTTGCGCGGTTAAGAATATCCTTTACCGCCAGATATTGCTGGTAACGCACCACTACTTTTTCGGTCTTGCCATCTTTGGTAATGAAAACAATGAAGTGACGTATGAAGTCCAGCATATTGTTCCGGTCAAACAGGCCGTAAAGCGAGACCTTCATCTCGTCGAACTCGTCGATGTCGTGAGGCCAGGGGTCACGCCACTGCAGCCAGAATTGCAGCCGGCGCCCCGGCACGCCGTACATCATGCGGGTCTCGTTCACCCCCACGCCGTAGGCATTGGTGTAAAAGAGCTGGTCGATCTCCTCGGAATACATGCCGAGCTGCTTGGCCCCCTCGCGCCAATCTGGTTTGCTGCGGCTGGCGGTCTTGGCCTCGATCACCACCACCGGGATGCCGTTGACCAAGAGAACAATGTCCGGGCGCCGGGGCGAGTTGCCCTCCACTGGAAACTGGTTGGTTACCCACCAGTCGTTGGCGCCGAGGTTGTCGAAATCGATCAATCGCACGTCCCTCGCTTTCTCGGACGGATCGAACTGGTAATTGACGCCGTTCTGCAACCAGGCCAGCCATTGCTGGTTGTTGCGGCAGGCGCGCAGTTTGGTGATAATGGCGTCCACCCGCGCCTCGTCGGTGAGAATGGTAGGGTTGAGCTGTTTCAGTTTCTCCCGCAGCAACGGCAGCAACAACACCTCGCGCTCATCCGGCCGCAACGCCGTTACCTGCTCGCGGTTGCGGTAGGCCCATCCCAGCGTGGACGTTTGCAGGTGTTCGATGATTTCCCTCTCGACGGTGGTTTCTTCGTTGAACAGTTTTGCCACCGTAGGCGCGGTGGTTGCGATGATCTCAACCATTGATGGTCCCCTCGGGTATGCGGATTTTGCCGGTAAGCAGGTGTTGCAGAAGGGATTTTTTAACCTGCTGAAGAGCTTCGACTTTTTGCTCTGTTGCTGATTCTTGCTGTTCTGCGGCCTGCAATGCTGAAACCATTCTATTCTGTTCATCCATTGAAGGGATAGGAATAGGCCAATTCTTCAACTCTCGCGAATTGATGGTGCAGAGGTTGCTGGTTTGTTTGGCGTGGGCGAAAAAATAATTCTTGGCTTGGTAGGTTTGAATCAGGAAGTGGAAAAGCTCCGGCTTATACTCATCGGCATCCAACCGAATGCGGAAAATATGGTTTTGATAGCTGCACGGCGTAATTTCCTCTCGCCACATACCACCACGTCCCAGTTTATCGCGGTCGCCACCTTCGGTCATCAAAATGTCACCGTACTGAAGCAAGTCCGTATTAAGTTCTTCTTTCTTGATCTCGGTTGAGCTAATGTCTTTCAGCTCGAATCTTCCATCCTGAACGTTCACTACCGTGACATACGGTATGGTTACGGTCTCGTGCCGAGATAGATTACGGCCCATGGTGAAACCAGAGGTCACCTTAGCAAAATATCTCAAGGGTTTGATCGTCCAATGGGCCGGGCAATTAATCCATTTAGAACAATGCAGACCTTTTGGTTGAACAAGCCCCTCAGAAAAAAGTGATCGGAGCAGCGACCGCTTCAACTCCCGTGTTGCTTCCAGTTCGGTCTTGGTCTTGGCGATGGCGTCGTCGGCCAGCCTCAGCGCGGCGGCAATGCGGCGTTGTTCGTTGCCATCCTCAGGCGCAGCAACAATGACCTGCTTGAGCTGCCTTGCGGTTATCGCCTCGAAGGTTGAGCCTTGGCCAAGCCGTTGAAAAGACCGCCGCCACCGATGTAACCCGTAATAAAGGAAATCGGGGTTCATTTCTTCGGCGACCAAAGCGGCAAGCCCCCGGCCAATCGCGTAATCCTGATCGGCCCTGTTCAGTTCGCCAACGGGTGCACGAACACTCATAAGCGTTGAACTCGATGGGGCAATTTTGCTTGGTGCGGTACACCAGAATTTTGTTACCGGAATTTCGTCACCAAACTCCGTACAACCCTGTAGAAACGGCATCCCTTCGCCTTTATCGTTATAGGTCTCAGAAGGCGGTGACTGCCCGGCAATGATATCGACATGGTCGGTAAGCCTGTCGATAGACCAACCATCAGGTAACAGATGAAATTCGGGCATGTCTGCCCATCTTGGCCAGCTCGTCACACTCATTGCTGTAACCCCGCCAACAATTGATCAAGCTGAGACATAATGGCAGCACATTCTTCGCGAGAAGTTTTGAGATTCCGCACTGCGGTATCCAGAGGCACCACCTTCTCTGGCTCAAAGGTATCCACGTAGCGCGGCAAATTTAGATTGAATTCGTTCTCCTCGATCTCAGCCTTGTCCACCAGGGCGAAGTAGCGGCGGGCTTCGTCCGGATCATTGCAGATGCGGCGCAGGTCGGCGGCGGCTTCGTTCAAATGGGTGATCTCGCGTTTGGCGACCAGCTTGATCTCCTGCTCACGACTGTCGCGCTCCTCCTGCAGTTTCTTCAGCTCCTTCACCGCCTTGGTGACCTGCTTGGCACGCGCTCTGATAGCGGCGATGAGTTTCTTCCGAGCGTCGTTATAGGCCTTTTTCGGTTTGGCGAGTTTGGCTTTCAACGCCGCTTTTTCGCCACACCCGGCAGCGGCGAATTCGGCCTGCACCTTGTCCACCTCGGTCTTGAGGGGTACGAGAGGATTGAAGTACGGGTGTTCGGGGCTGATGGCCTCCTCAACCGATTTTACCTTCAAGTCTAAATTATCTAAGCCGGCCTGTTCTGCTTCATACCTGGCCAAAGGGGCAAGCACAGGGCCGAAAGCGTCCTCGATGTCGGCCAAACGCTGGTCGCGGTTTTCCTCCACCTCATGGATCAGTTGCGCCTCGTGGCGGTCCACCAGGGTTTTGGCCTGTTCCAGATCGCCGAAGGCGCGCCAAGGCACCAGGATGCGCATCAGGTCAGAAGGTCGCAGCAGGTTCTGCGGATTGGCCTTCTGGAAGTGGCGCGAGTTCCAGATCATCAGGGTCTTGCCCTTACGCGCCTCCATCTTGTTCTTGTTGAGCAGCAGCAAACAGGCGGGCACACCGTTGCCATAGAAGAGTTTAGAAGGAAGCACCACGATGCACTCGATCAGGTCCGCCTCTACGAATCCGCGCCGGATAACGTATTCAGCGTCGGCCTTCTGGTTCTGGCCGTCTTCTTCCTTGGTTTGTTCCGGCTGGCCCCGGAACAGCACCCCTTGAGACATAACCACCATCCCCTTGCCGGACTCGCCCGTTTCCGGGTTGTGGTCTTTAAGCGATTTGGCGATCTGTTGCAACCAGGCCCAATCACCATTAGAGGTTGGTGGCATACCGAAAGAGAGGCGGCCGAACTTGTCGCCAGAGACCACGGTGTCGTGTCCCCAGTCTTCCAGCGAGAAGGGGGGATTCATGATGATGCGATCAAACTGTTTGAGTCGGTTGGTGTTTGAGAGGTGGCGCGGGTCGCGCAGACTATCACCCTGCTTGTGCTCCCATACCGGGATGCCGTGCAGGATCATGTTGATACGAGAGATGTTGTAGGTGGCGACGTTGGACTCCTGGCCGTGTAAAAAGAGCTGGCGCACGTCGCCGCCGTGTTTTCTCACGTAATGAATGCACTGCAGGAGCAGACCACCGGAACCGCTGGCCCAGTCGCAAACGCTCATGCCGGGTTGGGGCTCCAGCATTTCGGACATGAGAAAACCCACCTCGGCCGGGGTGTAGAACTCGCCGCTCGACTTGCCCGCCTTGCTGGCAAAGTTGCGGATGAGGTATTCGTAGGCGTTGCCGAACAGATCGTCGGAAACGTGGGCACGGTCGAAGGCTTTGCTGCCGAAGTGATTAATGAGGTTGACCAGCTTGTCGCGGGGGAGTTCGTCCTGCTTGTTGAAATCGATTTTGCCGGTGAGGATGCCATCGAAATTGTTTTTCCGGTGGGCGTTGGCCCGCTCGATGGCGAGCATGGCGTCATTGAGCGCCTGACCGAGCTGGCCCTTGGCGGTGCGAGCGACCTTGGCCCAGTCCGCCGCTTCGGGAACGATGAAATGGTGATTCTGCGGATCGCGGGCCAGTTGCAGCGCCTGCTCCTGCGGCACACCTGCCTTGATCAAGGTGTCGGACTGGGTGCGAACCTCTTCCTCATAGCAGTCGTTAATGCGTTTGTAAAAAAGCAGCGCGAATACATAACCTCGAAATTCGGAGTGATCCGTATTGCCGCGTAAAATATTGGCTGCTTTTTCAAGATAACCTTCAAGTTCGCTTTGGGTCATGCGTCGGGTGGGACGTAGAATAATGGGTGTTTCAAGAGTGGTGAGTAATTTGTTTAAATACATAAATATACCTGAATCTTCACAAATAATTGATGGATGAACGTAAGCAAACTAGCACTGCTCTGCCATTAAGTCAATAAGACCACGTAATGATAAGGAGAATGTTTTGTAACCTGGAATCATTCTATTCCTCTCCATAACTCAATGCCATTTCCGGGGCGTTCCCCGATAGAATGGTGTGCATGTACTGCTTGGTGGTATTGATGTCAGCATGCCGCATCTTTTCCTGGACGTAGCGTAAGTCGCCACCTGTAAGCTGGAGTAGGGTGGAGCCGTAAGTGTGCCTGGTGTGGTGGAGAGTCAGACTGGGATCCAATCCGGCCCGCAGGACGACTTCTTTGAATGCTTTGTAGAATAAATTAACAGGCAGCGGCTTTTCGCCACCGAATACATAGGGGCCTTTCTGCTCCATGTTGATTAGGATCTCATGGAGCCGGTCAGGGATGTTGACCGTACTGGCTTCTCCGTTTTTAGTGGTAAATTCTTCTTCTCCGTCGATTTTTTTCGCCTGAAT
>QNAG01000061.1 GCA_003641415.1 Candidatus Zixiibacteriota bacterium
GCCGGTTGTCCCGCCAAGTCGGCTCGTGTTGCGCTGGGAGCATTGATCATCAAAGAACGTCTTGGTTTAACCGATCGTGAGACAGTGTAGCAGATAGCTGAGAATCCCTACCTTCAATACTTTCTTGGTCTTTCGGAGTACAAGGATGAACTTCCTTTTGACCATTCGTTGATGACGCATTTCAGGAAGCGTTTTGATAAAGAGACGCTTGTCGGCATTACTCTACGTTAACCTGTTATATCATCCTCTAATATCGTAAAGCTTCCGTTTGCGATGTCGATAAAAATAAAAAGGAAATGATCCTTCTGAAGGGGACAAATAACAGACAGTTTGATTATGAGCAAAATTTCCTCAGAAAACTCCAAAAGAATCCTTATAGTAGATGATGAACCTTCTGTAACAGATGTTCTCAAGGCGATTCTCACCAAAGACGGCTACGAAGTTCATATAGCCAATGAAGGAAAATCAGCCGTTAAGATGGCTTCAGAGTTGTCTCCTGGTCTTATTTTTATGGATATTATTATGCCGGAAATTAGTGGATATGACGTGGCCGCTCAGATGAGAGCACTCCCTGGTTTGGAGGAGACTCCCATTATTTTCCTTTCCGGTAAATCTCCCAGCGAAGATGGGGGGCAGGCGTTCTCCAGCGGAGGAGCATTGTATATCAGCAAACCCTTTAACTCTCAGCAAATTAGAAGTCTTGTTGAGCTTACCCTGATGTCTGTCGATGAATAGCCGGTAACATAGTTAAGTTTGCAGCATGTTTATCCGAAACTATACATACAGCCGAGTTATTAAACGGATAATCTGATCTAAGACGAGAATAGTATTGTAATGTCATATAAGATTGATATTTCGACCGCCAAAGTGTTAGTAGTTGATGACGAGCCGGAAATCACCGAAATAGTTCAGGCTTTTCTCGGTGATGCTGGCTATCGGGTACTTGTGGAGAACTCTCCGCAGAATGCCGTTGAAGCTGCTCGTGGTTTTAAACCTGATGTTATTCTGCTTGATATAATAATGCCCAACATCGACGGCTATGATATCTGTGAAGCTCTCAAAAAGGACAAGCATCTGGCTCAAATTCCTGTGATATTCCTGACTGGTAAAGACCGCAATGATGATATGGGTCGCTCATTCAAAGCAGGAGGGGATATGTTCATTAAGAAACCATTTTCTTGTGAACGCCTTCTGGAAATCGTCAATATCGTGCTCATGTCCACCAAGCACAGCTAACCGGTTTTTATACTTTTTTTTGTTGACTTTTTTGTGCGGCGCACTATAATATAGTATGAGATTGATTAAGCGGTACAGTAATAGAAGACTCTACGATACAGCTTCCAGTACCACTATCACCCAAGGTGATGTGGCAAAACTGATTAAATCGGGCGTGGAAGTGCGTATTATTGAGAGCTCAACAGGGGAGGATATAACTACTGCAATTCTTGGTCGAATCATGCTGACCGAAGCGGAATCGTGGGAAGACACCCAGATATCGAAGAAACTAATAACACATATTATTGAATTAGGAGGAACTAAATCCATGTCTATTCTAAAGAACACAGTACTGGCTTCAATAGGCGCCTTTCAGGTAACTAAAGCGAAAGCTGAGAAGATCATCGACGAACTTATCAGTAAAGGTGAACTTGAGGAGTCAGATCGCAAGAAAGCTGTTTTAGAGATGCTAGAAAAAGCTGAGAAATCGACAGCAAAAATTCGTGACAGGGTATCTGAAGAAACCATCAAAGCCCAAAAGGAGATATCCAAGTTTACCAAAGATATCAAGCAGTATAAGTTGGTTAAAGCAACCGATATGAAAAAGCTTGAGACGAAAGTAGACAAGCTCACCAAGGCTGTAAGTCGACTGGAGAAAAAGCTGGCCGGGAACTAAATCTACTTGAGTCAGTTACATAAGGGTGGAACCCCTATCGGTTCCGCCATTGCTTATTGGTACGACACAAGGCCGTACCCTACGGCGGAATAGGAATGGTTGCGGCACAGCCGCTGGGAGACAAGCCCCCAGTCTACGCGGAACGTGAACAGCATCTTTTTAGGACAGCCTCGAAGGAATAGAATACCAGTGCGGTAATGCCAGCGAGAGCAAAACTCAACCATATCAATCAATAAAATACCTGACTTAAACAATCAATCAGATGTTGAAGAAATAGGTGTCCATTCGCCGAAATTCTCTACCGCTATTTTACATCTACCCTTTGAGGTCCACCGTTCGCTGGCATTGTAACCCCATTCCAAGTACTCCGAACCGCCTCCTCCAAGAGTTGTAATAAGGAAACGATTGTTGAGGTGTCCAAAGGAATCAGCTCTGGTCGAAGGCCATTTCGAGTCGCCTCCGGAAGGATCAACCGGCAACCAACCATAGCCCGGCAGATAAATCTCCACCCAGCGATGGAAGACATTATCGTATGAGGCATCATCGCCCCGAACAGCGATCGAACCGACATAACGAGCCGGCAGACCAGCAGCGCGACACATGGCTATATACACAAAACTATACTCGGAACATGAGCCATTACCTCTATCAAGAATAGCCGGGGCGATATTCCACCCACCGGCTAACTCGTACTCGATATGCTCAATGACGTAATTATATATTTTACGACCTATCCAATAGGGATTAGTTTCAGTACCAACCGCTTTCTTTATAGCATCCTGAACAATTTTATCTTCAAGAGAGAACTTGGTATCATCAGCAAGGTATTTTTCAAGGATTGGCCTGGGAATATCGCTTAGTTTACCAACCTTGTCCGGGAAGACGAAATACCGGGTCTCATACAGCTTTGCTGATGCGAACATGGTTACAGTTGTAAAATTGGTTGCTGCAAGGTCTGTAAAACGAAAATGGGCTACTTTTTGCCCCCACTTATCAACAAGCATATCAGTCGGTTGAGGTGTAAACTTAACTGGTCCAATCAACTCCTGGTTGTCCAAATTATGAGGAACAGCAAGGTACACATCAAGTGTGAGGACCGAATCCGGACCGAAATTTCGAACTTGATGGATAAACTCAATCTGTTGGGTCTTCTGGTCCAATCTTGTAAAAGTAGTTCCATCGTCAATAATCAATTTATAGATCAGGTCAGTTTGATAGTCAACATTCCACAAATGCGAACCATCCCAGGCCAATCCCCACGAGTGAGGACCCGGAGAATCAAAACATACTATTACATCACCATTATCTGGTGTGACCATATAGATCATGTCTTTGTATCTGTCGGAAACCCATAAGTAAGTGCCATCATAAGTTAACCCGCAGGCATGTGAAGTCGGAGCCGGAATCGAAACGATAGTGGTCCCGTCCTCAATGCTGATCTGGTGAATCCTGTCGTTGCGGTCAGCAGCTATCCACAGGTAGTTTCCATCCCAAGCTAAACCAGTAGGGCGCGAAACAGGGCAATAGATTGTTCTCTCAACAATTTTGGTTTTAGGGTCAATAGCAATAATTAATCCCTCTTCATTGTCAACGCACCATAACCACTTACCATCCCAAGCTAATCCACGAGGAACATAACCGGGAGCAGGAATCGAATCTACAACCGACCCATCATTAGGTTCTATTTGATATATCATATCACTTTTCCTGTCGACGTTCCAGAGGTACTTACCGTCAAAGGCAAGCCCCTGAGGACAATCGAAAGGCGTTGAGAATGATTTTATAGTATCTCCGGGAACAGCCGCAACCGATTGCCACATAATAACGATAGATATACCTACCAGTCTTACAATGCGTAATTTGTTCATAACGGATTTCCTCTATTTTCAATGTACTGAAGATTGCTTCTGATCATTATTTCAAGATATCATAATCAGGGAATGCTACAACCAAAAAGAAAATTTCTATCTATTCCATTTTTTCAGTCCAAGATACAACGCAATTCCCGAAAAAAGAGATTGACCTAAGCAGTCTTTTTTCGGAGATTAAAACGTACCAAGAAATAGACGGATCGGGGCAAAATAAGCCTGTTTTTCGTTTGAACGCTAACTGCTGATATGTCTGAATAATGCCGTTTTCTAACTTCGTTCACCTGCACACTCACAGCCAATACTCCCTGTTGGATGGTGCCTGTCGGCTCGATGCCGTCATCAAGCTGGCTAAAGAGTTCAAAATGCCAGCTCTTGCTATCACTGACCATGGCAATATGTTCGGAGCTATCGAGTTTTATCTTAAGGCACGTAAAGCCGGTATTAAACCAATCATTGGCACTGAGGCGTATGTTGCGGGTGGAAGCCGTTTCGAAAGGAAACCTTCGAAAACATACCCCGATGGGGGCTTTCATCTGGTCCTGTTGGTGAAAAATAAGACTGGCTACCGGAATCTGATGAAGCTCAGTTCGGCTGGTTTTAGAGAAGGGTTCTATCATCGTCCCCGTATCGACAAGGAACTTCTTCGGAAGCATAGCGAGGGACTGATTGCTACCTCAGCCTGTCTTAAAGGAGAGATTCCCTGGTATCTACTTCGCGGCGACACTGAGGCAGCGGTAGCAACAGCTCGTGAGTTTCAGGAAATATTCGGCGAGGGCAACTTTTTCATTGAGCTTCAGAATCATAATCTCGAGCCGGAATTGATAGTCATACCCAAGCTGGCGGCTGTTGCCAAAGAGACAGGTATTCCGCTTGTGGTAACTAATGACTGTCATTACCTCAAGAAGCAGGACTATGCCGCACATGATGCTCTGCTGTGTATTCAGACAGGCAAAACGGTTGATGATACCGATCGCATGAAGTACCGGACACAGGAACTTTATTTCAAATCGCCAGAGGAAATGGAGATGCTTTTCGGTGATTTCAAAGAGGCTCTGGCCAACACAATCAATATAGCAGAAAAATGCAGTCTTGAGCTTGAAATGGGCAAGCTATTGCTGCCAGTCTTCCCTATCCCCAAAACATACAAAGGTCCCGATGAATATCTCCTGGAGTTATGTATTGAAGGGATATCCCGATTGTATGGTGAGATTAGTGACAAAATCCAGAAGCGCCTGGACTATGAACTGGGAATCATCAAACAAATGGGCTATGCCGGTTATTTTCTTATCGTAAAGGATTTCTGCGACTATGCTCGCAGCCAGAAGATAAGGGTAGGGCCTGGGCGTGGCTCAGCGGCCGGATCATTGGTGTCGTACGCTCTCGGAATAACCAGTATCGACCCTATGAAATTCGAATTGCTCTTTGAGAGATTCCTGAACCCGGAACGCATCTCAATGCCGGATATCGATATTGATTTCGCCGATCGAGGCCGTGATAAAATCATAAAATATGTGATCGATAAGTACGGCGAGGACAATGTTTGTCAGATCATTACTTTCGGCACGATGGCTGCCCGGGCTGTCATTCGCGATGTTGGCCGGGTATTGGCCATGCCATACAGCGAAGTCGATAAAATTGCCAAGCTTATTCCCGAAGAGATAGGTATCACTCTCAAGAAAGCGCTCGCCAAAGTACCCGAACTGATGGAATTGAAAAAGAGCGACAAACGAGTTGATCGTCTTATCAACTACGCAATGACCCTTGAAGGGCTGGCTCGTCATTGTTCCACCCACGCAGCTGGTGTGGTTATTGCACCCTCAGCTCTGACCAACTATGTCCCACTGTTCAAGGGTAGTAAGGACGAGATAACAACCCAGTATGATATGAAGATGGTCGATAAGATTGGTCTTCTGAAGATGGATTTTCTTGGCCTGCGCACATTAACTGTGATCGACGATGCTCTACGCATGATCAGTGAGAACTATCCTGATGCTGATGTTGATATTGATAATCTTCCTCTTGACGATCCCGAAGTATTCGGGCTTTTTGCTCGCGGAGAAACAATTGGCGTTTTTCAATTTGAATCCTCCGGCATGCGTGAATACCTGCGAAAACTGTCACCGGAAAACTTCACTGACATAACGGCTATGAACGCCCTTTATCGCCCCGGACCACTCGACTCACATATGATTGACACATATATTGAGTGCAAGCATGGGGTTCAGAAAGTTGAGTTTTTGCATCCGATACTGGAAAAAATTCTCGGAGCTACTTACGGGGTGATTGTTTTTCAGGAGCAAGTGCTCAAAATCGCCAATTCTTTGGCTGGCTATTCGATGGGTAAGGCGGATCTGCTTCGCAAAGCGATGGGTAAAAAAGACGCCGATCTCATGGCTGCTCAAAAGAAGGAATTTCTGGCAGGCGCTGACGAAAAGGAAGTTGATCGAAATATCTCAACTGAGGTATTTCTTCAAATCGAGACATTCGCTCGTTACGGATTTAATAAAGCGCACTCGACTTGCTATGCTTTCATAGCCTATCAGACTGCCTGGTTGAAACGATATTATCCCAGAGAGTTTATGGCGGCGCTGATGTCTTCCGAAATTAATGATTCCAGTCGCATCTATGTTCTATTAGAAGAATGTCGCAGAATGGGCATTGAAGTGCTCCCTCCCGATGTCAATTTATCTAAAACCGATTTCTCAGTAGTAAACGAAAAAATACGTTTCGGCCTTAAAGCGGTTAAAAACGTCGGCGTTGGACCAGCCCAAGCAATTGTCACCGAGCGGGAAAAGAATGGCTCCTTTGCCGACATGGCCGACCTGGTAAGCAGAGTCCCTCTCAAATCTCTCAACCGAAGAACAATGGAATCCCTTGTAGCAGCAGGCGCTTGTGATACATTACACGGTCATAGAGCACAACTACACATGTCTGTTGAAGCTATGCTTGAATTTGGCCATAAAGTAGCAGAACAGATATCTACTCATGATCTCTTTGCCGATTCCACAGGTTCGGTGAACCGTACCCCGCCAGTTCTTCCCGAAATCGAAGAATGGTCGACATCGCAACGTCTTGCTCAAGAAAAAGCTATGCTCGGTTACTATATCTCCGGTCATCCACTGGACAAGTACAGAGATGAACTGAATGCTTTTGCATCATTTGCCATTGAGCGATTGGGACAGGCTTCAGATGGACGTGAGGTTACCCTGGGAGGAATAGTTTCCTCGGTAAAGACTGTGGTTGACAAAAGGGGCAATACAATGGCTTTTGTCACCCTAGAAGATTACACCGGTACAGTGGAACTTATTTTCTTCTCTGACTGTTTTAATAAATCAAGAGAGTTAATAGCAGTTGACCGCATGGTGCTGGTAATCGGTAAGGTTTCAACCAAAGAAGGTGAGGAGCCTAAGGTTGTGGGCAACGAAGTTCTGCCGTTGGAGAAACTATCGGAACGTTTTAACTGTCAATTGGTTATAAAGGTTAATTATGACTGCTCAGACAGCACAATTGAACAAGCACTATCTTTTTTGGAGGAATTCAGAGGTACTACTCCAGTTACGCTGGCAACCCGGGAAAATGGCTCCGAGGTATATATCAAATCTCGCAAGTACTCTGTCCGCCCTGATTTTGCACTTCTTAACAAATTAAAGGAGCTTTTTGGGGAATCAAATGCCTACTTAAGACCGATTAATATGAAGAACAACAATTCTTAAAATAAGGCACACTAATGAGGGCTTCAAAATACCTATTTCAAAGCATTTTCTTATTGTTACTCTCAGCCACTCTGGTTAGCGCTGATGGCAACGCCAATTCCAAGCGAACAGTTATATCTGAAAACGCTGCTACTGAAAAAAGTAAAATTCACTGGGTCTCTTATGATACAGGTCTCGTTGTAGCAAAAAAGGAGAGCAAGCACGTTTTTTTGAATTTTACAACTTCGTGGTGTAGTTGGTGCAAAAAGATGGAAAAAGATACTTTCTCAAAGGAAGACTTTATAAAATTGATGAACGAGAATTTCGTTGCGGTTAAAGTATACGGCGACTCCAACAAAGAATTAAATATTGAAGGCTTTAAAATAACCGAGAAGAACCTTGCAAAGCGTGAATATAGAATACGTGGATACCCAACATATTGTTTTCTTAAGTCTGACGGCACCAATCTTGGCTGCTTTAGTGGTTATCGACCTAAAGATGCTATGATGAAGTATCTAAACTATGTCAAAGACGAGAAATACGATACAACCAAAATAGAAACTTCAAAAAAGAAATAAGACCGGTAGAAAACCTGAGCCAAAATCAACAGAGGTATCAATAACTATGAGTACATTCAAAAATTTGACCTTTTTACTGGCCCTTGCAGGACTTCTGGTGTCCTGTGGCGGAGATGATTCACAAACAGGCAAAAGCAAATCATTTGCACAATCACAGAACAAAACAACACAACTGAACAAAACATCACAGATGGTGTATTTCCGAGCCAAAGACCTTGACGGCATTTATCACAGTTCTGATGAGTGGATAGGAAAAAAACCGGTTGTTATCAATTTTTGGGGTACCTGGTGTCCGCCCTGTCGCAAAGAACTGCCCGACCTTATTCGACTGTACGATGAATACAATTCTCGCGGTGTAGAAATTATCGGTCTTGCTGTCAATGACCAGCCAGGCAAAGTTAGAGATTTCTCCCGACAAATGGGTATGAAATGGGTTATGCTGATGGGTGACCGTGAGATTGCCGGCATGTTTGGCATACGTGGTGTGCCAATGACCATATTTTTCAACAGTGAAGGTCAGATCGTTCAGGAGTTCCACGGCATGCGCGACTATGAAGCTTTTAAGGTCGGCTTTGAAGCTATACTGTAAATCAATAAAATCTTGATACAGTATTAATCAGTCTAGCAAAGAATATTTTCAGGGCTTATTCGGCAAACTGTAGATTCAGACGTTTGTGAGTCTTACCTGTTAATAATAGCATCATGCCAGTTTGATGACAGTGATCGTGCAACAATTCGCTTTCTGACATATCATTGCTTATTAGATAAAAAAAACGCGGCCGATAACGACCGCGTTTTTTAGAGTATTAAGCTACCAAGTTATCTTTTCTTATGGACTGAGCAATATTTGCTCCTTCCATCCGTAAATCGCTTGCACCTCTTGCCGGCTGCAGTCTTTGCAGCGCAACGGACTTTTTTAGTCTTAGCCACTTTCTTCTTGGCCGCGACTTTTTTCTTTGGTGCTGCTTTCTTCTTGGAAGCTACTTTCTTCTTGGGGGTTGCTTTCTTGGCTTTGCGCATTTAGCATTCTCCCTTAAAAAGTTAGTGGTCAGTTACATTACAACGTAATAAACACCATGTGTCAAGAAAAAAGTGTGTTCGAATGCGAATAGAATAACTTTCGTATTGTATTAAAAAACCTTTATGACCACATCATCGTAGACTAATTAGTTTTTTTCTTTTTTCCATTGTCTTCGTTGTCTTCACGTCCAAAATTCTGGAGCGCAAGAGCCATCTCTCGCAGCTTTTCATCTACGATGGCAAACACGGACCCGGGTGAAAACTTTCCGCTTTTAAGTCGTCGTCCTGCCAACTGGCCGGTAAGTATCTCCACTCCTTCGCCGATCGTCTTGATAGGATAGATATGAAATTTACCATCACGGACAGCTTCAATAACATCCGGTCGTAATAACAAGTCTGGAACGTTCTGATATGGCATCATTACTCCTTGGTGTCCTGACAAGCGGCGACTTTGGCAAACATCAAAAAAACCTTCGATTTTTTCGTTTATACCTCCGATAGGTTGAATCTCTCCCTGCTGATTTACCGAACCTGTCACGGCGATGCTTTGTTTCAGGGGAATGCCACTCAACGACGACAGGATGGCATACATCTCCGTTGACGAAGCCGAGTCACCATCCACACCGCTATAAGACTGTTCGAATGAAATAGAAGCCGTCATTTGCAACGGTTTGTCCTGTGCGAACATATAACGAAGATAGCCGCTTAGAATCAGTACCCCCTTGTTGTGAGTAGGTCCCGAAAGATCTGACTCGCGTTCGATGTTAATAACCCCTGCCCGACCCATTGATGTGCTGGCCGTGATGCGGGTTGGCCGACCAAAAGAATACTCCCCGAGACTATACACTGACAACCCATTTATCTGACCAACTTCTTTACCCGAGGTTGAGACCATCAGAGTCTCATCATCAAACATTTCCTGAATTTTATCTTCAACCAGATTTACGCGTGATCTTTTCTGCTCAATAGCGCAGTAGACATCCTTCCGTTGCACTTTGGCGACACGTCGCTGTTGAGCACAGAAAGCGCTTTCCCGAATAATATCTGAAACCAGAGTGAAACGTGTAGATAGTTTTCCACGGCGACCAGCTAAGCGCATTCCATACTCGGCCACTGCTTGCATTCCACTGAGATCAAACGGAGGAAGTTGCTCTTCTTCCACAACTCGCCGGACGAATTCAAAATAGCTCTGCAAATGATTTTTGTTACACTTTATACTGGTATCAAACTCAGCCTTGATCTTGAAAATCTTCTTGAAATCATCATCGAGTTGCCACAGCAGACGATACGTTCGTGGTTCGCCGATTAATACAACCTTAACATTGATTGGAATCGGTTCTGGTTTGATACCGGAACCAGCCATCATGTAAAGAGGATCAAAACCGGTGATCTCAATTTCTCCGTTACGCAGGGTTCGTTTTAGATGCACCCATACGCCGGGTTCGGTCAGTACATCCATAGCGTTAAGAATAAGAAATCCACCTGCCGCCTTTAGGAGTGAACCAGCGAAAATGCGAGTGAAATCTGTTCGCCAATAGCCAAAACGGTCAACCACGCGCTCCAGTGAACCGAACAGATTTTTGTAGGATGGAGATTTCTCTATAATAACCGGTACGGTACTGGTAGACGAGTTATTCAGAATTAGATTAACTGAGAAATCCTCGAAAGGCTCTCGTTTTCGGTAAGGCGGTGGTTCTTCCTCGCCACGTCGCGGCTGTGCCTCTCGAAAACGATCCAGATCACTAACTAGAGCTTCCTCTACTTCCTCTAAGTACGAGATAACTTTTTCATCGGGGAAGCGCTTTTTAATGAGATTGATTTTGTCAGTTATTAAAGGCGCCACCATCGAGAAGTTCAATTTCTCGAGGGCATCCTCCATTTTGCTGGTCAGTTTCTTTGACTCCACCGTAGTGGTGTCGAACTCCCGACGAAGACTATCCCAAGTACGTCGCAATTCGTCCAACCGCGACAGAGAGAACTTCCCATCCTTGGCAAGTCGCTCAAGACTTTCAAGCGATTCTGGCTCCTCATCAATTAACGGCTGAATCTCGTTACGAACTCCCATACCCGACTGAAGTTGAACCATTACAAAGCCAGCGGTGCTCAGCTTTTCTTCAAAACCATGTATGAGCTTTTTCTGACGGCCTTCAAATTCACGTACAATGCGACTCTGGCGATCTTTGTAGTCCTCAGACATGAATATCTTCGGTACCGCTTTGCGAATGGAATTTATCAAGTACGCCATATCCTTTTTGAATCGCACTCCATCACCCGCCGCGAAAGTAAGAATACGAGGACAATCTTCGTTCCTGAAGTTGTTGACATAGCACACATCGGATAAATTGGGACGTCTGGATTTAGTCTTCGATAAAACATACTTTACCGCTGCAGTCCGACCGGTTCCCGCCATACCAGCTAAAAAGATATTGTAACCTGAACTATCAATATGCAGTCCTGTCTTCATCGCTTTATAGGCTCGTCTTTGACCTATAATTCCTGTACATGCACAAACGTCATCTGACGATTTTATACCGCGTGGTTTGAAATCTATCTGATAATCGAGATCTCTGATTTTTATTTCTCGCGGTTTCTTCGCTGTGGGTGTTGATTTAGGCGGCATCTACTCCTCCGTTGAATTGCAGAAAGTTGCTCTGGCACAAAAGCGAGAACATCTTTGTTTGTTTTTACAAACTAATCAATATCTAATAAGACGATAATCAACAAAAGACGAGACTAACTTTACAAAACCTGTTCCATTGAAACAAAGACTATTGATGCCGCATACAAAGCATTTTAGAAAAACAGATTAGACAAAACTTTTGCTGGATTCTAGGTCATACAGCGTCTAAGATGCTGTCAATTAACATGTTGACAGTCCGCTTCCGAGAAGAAAGAGATAGTCATCAATGTAAAATTGGATATAAATGATGAAATGTAATTAAGAAAAAAGTGATGGAGGCATAGCTATTCTTTTCTTCTTCTAACCGATTGACTCTCTCGTTCTTATAGATTGTACGCTTGTAACCCATTGAAAAACAAAAAAGTTACTTCTATTGACAAAAGGGTGATAATATCTATATTCATTCCCTGTTGCTTTTTTAGCTTTGCGCATCGAGTTTTGGCGGTATCGTCTAACGGCTAGGACGGATGGTTCTCAGCCATCAAGCCGGGGTTCGATTCCCCGTACCGCTAGAAATTGATAAGTCCTCGTCAAGAGGCAACTTGACGGGGACTTTCTTTATTCTTGATTGACAATCTGATATGTAAATGTATATTCTGACGTGCTATCAAACCTGAGACATCGCATTGCTACTCCGTTTCTAATCGTCGTAGGGATTATCCTGTGCGACTATCAAGTAATTTTGGCGCAGACAGCTGACGGGGTATTTCGGTGGGATAGGATCAACGCTGTTATTCTGGTAATATTCTTTTCCGCTGCGGTTCTTCTATACACACATTGGGCAAGACAGGGCAAGGAACTTTTTCTGCGCAAAATACCGGGGCTTGATGCAGTTGAGGAAGCGGTAGGTCGCGCTACTGAGATGGGTCGTCCGGTGCTATTCATCCCCGGGATTGATGAACTCGATCAGATTGACACTATCGCAGGCATATCGATTCTCGGACGCGTAGCCAAAATTACAGCTCAATATGACACTCCGTTATCAGTGCCGGTGCGTTATCCCCTGGTGCTTGCAGCCGGTCAGGAAGTGGTAGAGCAGGCATATATCCAAGCCGGTAAGGCTGATTCCTATGACCGGGATACTGTACGGTATGTAGCAGGAGA
>QNAG01000062.1 GCA_003641415.1 Candidatus Zixiibacteriota bacterium
AACCCGCCCTTGTGTTTAAAAACACGTCGCGTAGTGTGTTGACACCATTTCCGACTTTCCGAATAAGTAAACTGTGGGAAAACCACGAATAGCAGGTTGTGAAGACCTTTGGAAGGCTCAAAAAATAGAAGAATAATACAAGAACACGGATAGCCCATGATTAACTCTTGACTTCCATTATCATAGCAGGGGCGGGGCTTGTCTCCGCTCTCATGGCAACGCTGACAGGGCTTTTTCAACAAGTCCGAAGATTTGATGTAGATGTACAGGAAAAAAAAGACCCGGCATTTGGCCGAGTCTTGTTGTCTATACGAGTATAGTGTCAGGAATCAAACGTCAGTTCCAACTGTAGTCGTATGTCGGTGTTGTCGTAAGGCGAAGACCCACAGTATCCGATCCCTCGGTGACGGTCTGTATCTGGTAAATAATGAACCGCGTTCCCCCGTTGTTCCAGCCACCAGTGATGGGCTGCCTCGGGTTATACATGATCCAATTGCCGGAGGCGCGGTAGGACCAGGTACCGGGAGGAGTATTGGTCGCGTTTACCGGATCGTTCTCGCCATTATAGTTTTCCGGGATATTGCTTAGATCATTGAAAACGTTGTGGATGGCCATGCTACCGCCATTCACATATTGCCTGGAGCAGTAGATGGACATAGCTGATTCAAGAGATGAAACCATAGTAGAGACAGCGGCCTGTTCGGCCTGCGATCTGAGTTCCAGGAACTTGGGAATCGCTGTAACAGCCAATATGCCAATGACAACAATAACGATAATAATTTCAACCAGTGTAAAGCCCCTTGAGTTTGTGATCTTACAATTCATCAGCTTTACTCTTTCATAATGGTAATTGTGGTTTCTTTTCTTCTTATTTTGTGTCGGTAAAATTCTCAATATTAATTAGTCCCTACCCAGCGGTTTTTCTGAAGGGTATTAAAAAGAGTAACTACGTTACCTGTTTAATGTCTGAGCAAAATTTGACTGGTTCCTCCAGACTACGTCATGGTTGCCGAAATAATGAATGATAAACCTTGTCTTGCAAAATGCAAAACTGTAGGAAAACGATGACAGCCAAGATTCTTGTAATAGATGACGAAGACTCCATGTGCAATTTCATGGAGATAATGCTTAGTAAAGAGGGCTATAGGGTAGATACCGCTGTCTCCGGACGTGAGGGGTTGTCACTGCTTCAGGATCACAGTTATGATCTGGTGATTGCCGATCTAAATATGCCTGAGATGTCAGGTATAGATGTTCTTCGTGAGGCCAAACGATTGAATAATGACCAGGACTTGATCGTAATGACTGCCTATGCTTCAGTTGATACTGCTATCGAAGCAATGAAACAAGGCGCTGCTGACTACATTACTAAACCGTTCAAAGTCGATGAGATCAAGCTGGCTATTGAAAAGAGTATTAGTCGAAGAAACCTCGTTAATGAGAATGTCAATCTAAAGAAGCAGCTTCAGGATGATAACTCTTTTGATAATTTCATTGGGTCGTCAAAGGAGATTGTATCTCTTAAGAAACTAGCCCGAAGGGTTGCCTCATCAGATGCAACCGTTCTGGTTCGCGGTGAATCGGGCACGGGGAAAGACCTCATCGCTAAGGCTATTCATCGTCATTCTCCTCGAAGTAATGGCCCGTTTGTCACTATCAACTGCGCAGCGCTTCCCGAGAATCTTCTCGAATCGGAGCTTTTCGGTCATAAAAAGGGATCCTTTACAGGCGCTATCAAAGACAAAGATGGTCTTTTCAGGGTTGCTGACGGCGGAACGTTTTTTCTCGATGAGATAGGTAATACATCGCTGACGATTCAAGTGAAACTTTTACGTGTGCTCGAAGACAAGATAATAACCCCTGTGGGTGAAACCAAACCTATCAGCGTCGATGTGCGGCTTATTGCCGCAACCAACGCCGATCTTGAAGAAGAGGTCAAGGCTGGGCGATTCCGGGCTGATCTGTTCTATCGACTAAATGTTATACCGATTTATATTCCCCCACTGCGTGAACGACGAGAGGATATCGATCTGCTGGTTAATCATTTTCTCTTAAGGTATTCCCGCAAGCTGGATCTTCCGGTAAAGAGCATCAACGATGAAGCCATGGAGCTGCTTCGACGCTATAAATGGCGGGGAAATGTCAGGGAATTGGAAAACACTATTGAACGGGCATTACTCCTCTGTCGAAGCGACGAGTTGGAACCCTGTGATTTACCTGAACGTTTGAGTACAAAAGAAACAGTCGATCTCGTGACAGATTCGGAACCAATCAATCCTACCCTGGAATCGATTGAGAAGGCATACATCCACTTCGTTATGAGCCAGACGGATGGGAAGAAATCCGAGGCGGCCAGAATTCTCGGTATAGACACATCGACACTGTATAGAAAAATTGATCGTTACGATTTTAAGGATTTTCCAAATCGCAAGACTCCGCGCAAACAAAAACAAGCTGATGAAAATAGCTAAGTTTTGAACAGATACTTGGTATGGGACTTGCAGATATGGAAACATACATGGTATAAAGGCAAGGAGAGGATTATATGATAGCCAGATTGAGGACTAGACAAGGATTTACTCTGATAGAGTTGATGATTGTTGTAGTAATCATTGGTATTCTCGCTGCTTTGGCAATTCCGCGTTTTATGCAAGCTACTATCAAGACAAAGCAGAGCGAGGCAAAAGCAATCCTTAAGCAAATATATGTCAACGAGCGGACGTATCGCCAACAGTCAGCTGGCAACATCTATTACCAGCCGGGCGGAACAGCCAGCGCTGCAGACCCCAATGCATTCAGCGCAATATGGATAGAGATTCAACCGCACGCTCGTTATACCTATGCTATCGCCGTGGCCGGAGCGGGTTTTACAGCCACCGCTACAGCTAACCTTGATGATGATGCTACTATTGATACCTGGACAATTGACGAACAGGGTGTATTTACATGTACAGTTAACGACGTTACAGGATAAACTTAAATGTTAACCAGATTAGCCCGCCTCTCGGCGGGCTTTTTTTTTGACTATCAAACAACGAATTCAGATAAGGTAGAATACGCAGTACTTCATTGCAGGATGCAAGGTTTTTGGCAGAATACCTTGCCAAGCGAAAAGCTTAGTCAGGTTAGTTTGTGAACAGATCAAGAGAGGCTTTGATTGCATGGTGTAAGCCGTTGTTTTACAGGCCAATACAACGATAACAAGGTGTTCAAAAAAAGACAGGGTTGAGGTATACACTTTGCAAATAAGAATGCCGAAAGATAAAAGTAAGCTAACCGTTAAAAGAGGTAAGGTTCTTAAACTTGCAGGAGGTTCACATGTTCTCAAAGTTTCACAGTCGCAAGGGTTTCACCCTGATCGAGTTGATGATTGTGGTTGTCATCATTGGTATTTTGGCTGCTCTGGCTATTCCAAGGTTTATGCAAGCCACGGTGAAGTCCAAGCAATCTGAGGCCAAAGGTATTTTGAAGCAGATCTATACGATGGAGCGTACTTACCGTCAGGAAAACGGCGCTTACCTGGCCTGTGCTGACGCTGCTGCCTTGGTCGCTATCGGTGTGGAGATTCCCGCCACTGCGATCTACACCTATAGTGTCGCAACAGCCGGTAACGGTTTCACTGCAACAAGTATTGCCAACTTAGATGATGATGCAACAGTTGATACTTGGACTATTGATGATACAGGGTTGCTACAATGCACAATTGATGACGTCACTACTTAGAGATTGGTTCATCTTCTTAAGAGAGAGCGCCCCCCACCCGGGGCGCTTTTTTTATTTAATTACAATCATATATTAACAGTTTCTTCTCTTGTAGGCCGGAACCCTCTTAGCGGTTCCGGCACCTCGAATTGGCAGAACCACTAAGGGGTTCTGCCCTACAAATACTGACCGTCAAGCGGCAGGCCGCTTGACCTACCGGAGATGAAACCATCAACCGGATTATTGTTGATTCCCCGTTCCAAGCCATCTATTCATTGCTTATGAAGATTCTCTCGCTCTTTGCAGTTGTCCTTGTCTGGTTACCAATATCAACAGCAGTTGGTCAAACGGCTGATATATCCCCTGAGCAATTTGGTCTTGAGCATATATGTGAATTCCTGAATCTGAAGCCAGATGATATCAGTTTCCGTTCGGATTTTACCGAGCCGGATTCATTTCGTCTTAAAATTGTTGCTGAGCTTATGTCTCATCCCCTGAGCATGATTGACTATGTGTCAGAGACCAAGGATGCCTGGGTACCAGGTCAACCAGAGATACCTTCCGCAATCTTATCCCAAGACCTTATTGGTGAATATCAGACTGACAGATCACAGCCATACCAACCGAACACCTCAGAAATCCAGCGAAAGCACAACCTGTATTTCGCTAATCTTTCGCTCAATCAACTTCTCAGCAAGGCGGCTCTTTATCTTGATGTGATTATCCCAAAATCAGCAGAGAAAGCCCTGGCAAGGCTGTCTTCTGAGCAGCGGAGTTTCCTGGTCAACGAGTTTCCGGAGCTGCTGATTATCCACGAGGAAGAGGAATTTTTCTCGATTGAAGAGAACGATTCACTTGAAAAAACAGAAGAAGCCTACACCGAGCAGTTTGTTGAATTTGGGACCTTGATCGATAAGGACCCGATCGTTGCTGCCGGCATAGACTGTCTTCGGCAAATACTACTGGATGTTGGTGTACTCAGAGATGCTCTCAGGAGGGGCGAGCTGTCGAAGCAGGAACTTATTAAAGGAACAAGCTATCTTCCAAACCAAACTACCGCTCAACATTTCCTTGGACTCCAGAAAGGCTGGGCAGTTGGCGGACCAGGCAACGACTACTATGAGGGGGACTACTATTTCATATTAGATGTCGGCGGTGATGATGTTTACAATCTCAGCTACGATCCGGCAAACCCTCATTGTGTTATTATAATCGATCTCAGCGGAGATGACCACTACCGTTCTAAAACCAATTTCACGCTTGGTTCTGGTTGTTTGTCGGTGGGGTTGCTTCTTGATTTTGAAGGGAATGACAGGTATGATGCCAAATCCTTTGGGCTCGGCTCGGCTTTCTTTGGTTTTGGACTGCTTTACGATGCCCGGGGGGATGACCGCTATGATGGCGACACCCATGTACAGGGAGCAGGGACTTTCGGTATTGGATTACTGATAGATGAATCCGGACGCGATATCTACAATGGCGCTCTTCACTGCCAGGGGTTTGGATTTGTTGAAGGTCTGGGAGCTATCTATGAAATTGACGGCTCCGACAGCTACTATGCCGGAGGTAAGTACAAAGATGTCCTCCGCTATGAAGATCACTACTTATCGTTGTCGCAGGGATTTGGCTATGGCTTAAGACCTTATGCATCTGGGGGTATTGGGGCTATCTTTGACATGAAGGGAAATGACAGTTACTACTCGGATATTTTTGCCCAAGGGACAAGTTACTGGTGGTCACTCGGTATAATTTACGATTCGTCCGGTAATGACAATTATCAATCCTTTCAGTATGCCCAGGGTACTGCCACGCACATGTCTCTTGGTGTGCTGATTGACGATTGCGGCAACGATGTATATTTCGGCAAGGGACTCATGCAGGGGTGCGGACATGACTATTCCTGTGGGCTTCTGTTGGATCGGAGCGGCGATGATACCTACACCGCCTATGATTTATCTCAAGCTGCCGGATCAGCCAATGGTGCCGGAGTGCTTATCGATAATGAGGGTAATGACCGATATTCCGTCAGGAATTCCGACAACACTCATGGTTATGGTAATCCACGTCGGTCATTCGGTTCTATTGGACTCTTTATTGATCTTGCCGGAAGTGATCAATATCAAGGCTATGGCTGTGATAACCATTACTGGAAAACGCCCTCGAAATGGGGTGGCGGAATTGATATTGAGATCAATCCCCCCGACACAACCGCTGGGGAGAATACACAGTGAACTGGATGAAAATATCAACTGTTGTGAAAGCTCTAAGCCTGGTTTTGATATGTTCCTTAGTGCCAATTCATGCAGAAAGTGATCTCCAGCACAAGGTTGACTCGCTGTTTGTGATTGCCTCTTCCGGCGAACTAAGATATCGTGATATGACCCAACCGGCTATCGATTCGATAGCGGCTTTAGGTGTTTCGGCAGTGCCTTTACTTGTGGATAAATTCACTACCAAATCAGCGCGGGAGCGATGGACAGTTATTTGGATTCTGCGGAAAATTGGAAGTGACGCTGTCCCCTATCTGGTATCCTCGTTGAATCGTTCGGATGGTCTCGTAGTGCAGAGAATTTGTTGGGCACTCGGAGATATTAAAGATACAACAGCAGTGATACCCCTGATGTCGGTACTTGAACACAAGCGCTGGCAGGTGCGGGAGCAGGCTGTTGGAGCCTTGGGGAAGATTGGCGATAGTCGTGCCGCCGATGCTGTCATGCGCGTCCTGTATGATTCTGTAGGACAAGTACGAAAAGCCGCAGTTGTAGCTTGTGGAGCGCTTGCAGTGCAGGAATCAATAGTAGGGTTGGTCCATACTCTCAATGATCAGTTTTATGGTGCTCGTCTGGAGGTAGCCAACTCCCTTTTGAAACTGGATACTACTATGGTGATGGAAGTATTAGTAGACTCAATAAAATCAGAAAAGCAAATGATAGGGAATCTGATTTGTCAATTGCTTGGAGAATACGGGACTGATGAAGCCATTGAAATTCTTTTGAATCAAGTTCTCAACTCACCCGATGCTACTCGCCGCGCTCATGCTGCTGTGGCTTTGATTAAAGCCGACCCGCAAGACAATTGCGATTATCGAACAACAATTCTCGAACGTGAAACTGACCGTCTGACTCGACTTAAAATTGAGTCAACTATATCAGATTTACAAAATGAATCCGAGTAGCGTTCACGAGTACCTGAATGGCGACGGTATGGAGTTGAAGGGCGGCGTATGCAAGAATCAGCCTTTGGAATTATCTTCAGATATCTGTTTTTGAAGCCTGCTAAACCGGAGTAACATTTAGCCGATAAAAAGATTATGGGTACAAACAATGACCTGTTTGAGAAAATACTCAGAGATCACCAGGAACTTTCGTCTCTGCCGCAAACGCTAACGGAGGTAATCCGAATAAGTCGCGATGAGGGCGCATCAGCAAGTGATTTGGCTGCTGTGTTGATGCGAGATCCGGCCTTAACGGTAAAGACGCTCCGTTTGGCAAATAGTCCTTATTTCGGGGTTGGGCGGGAGATCTCTTCCATGGTCCAGGCGGTCATGGTTCTGGGAACTAAATCTGTAACAGCCCTGGCGCTTTCAGCTTCAATCTATGACCTGACCGACAAATGGCAGTCAACAATCGACCGTAATAGATTCTGGCGTCACTCAATCTGCGTAGCTGTCAGTGCTCGTAATCTTGCCGAAAAAGTGGGAATGAAGAATTCCGAGGAGGCTTTTGTCGCCGGCCTTCTGCATGATATTGGTTTGTTAATATTAGAGGGATCATTCCCCGATAAATACGCCCGTCTTTGGGAGCCGGCTGAAGCAGGGGAGAGCATTCATCGCCTTGAGGAAAATGTGTGGGGTACCAACCACGCCAGAGTAGGACAGTTTCTTTTGGAACAATGGAACATTCCCAAAAGCATCTGTGATGCTGTTGGATCGCACCATGCAGATATATCTCATTCCCCGGAAGATTTACCATCTCAGTTGTCGCAGGTTGTCATACTGGCCAATCAAACAGCTCATTTCACCATTGTTAAGTCCAGGCCTTGTTCAGCAACAACTATTGAGCAAACTGACATCCTGTGCGAGAACTTGAAGCTCCAACAAGCTGAATTACATAAGAACAGCGAGGCTCTTTTAAGGCAAACTACTGAAGAAGCAGAGTTTCTGGATATTGATATTGGTTCTGTATCAGAGTTGCTCAGCGAGGCTAACCAGATACTGTTTAGCCAATACCTGACGCTCGATAAGCTTCTTCGCGAAAATCGCACTATGCAAAGACAAATCGCTCAAGCCAGGATAGAAGCTGCCGCTCTGGAGACCCTTAAGGCAATCACGGCTACGTTTAACCATTATATAAATAACGCTATCGGAACAATACTTGGCCGCGCCCAACTTGTGCAAACCGATATTACGGGGGGTAGATTGATCGACTCTGATGACAATGCCATGCGGTCTATGGATGTTATTATCAAGGGCGTTAATACAATTCGTTCAGTCATGAACGAGTTGCTTGAATTATCGTCCTTTGATACCACTGTCTACTACGAAGACACTCTTATTATTGATATAGAAAAGAAGATCGAAGAGCAACTTGCAAGCCTCGAAGAACCCTCCGCTTTTGCTCAGTAATAATTGAGTAGCTTGTTCTCCAAAGTATTTTCAACACTGTTCGTCTGGGTAAAAACGCCCTTACGATATCAGTGTAGTTGATTAAAAATAATATTAGAGTTTGAGCCGGTAATTGTAAGTGAGGGACCGCCTCCACCCAGAACAAACTTTGCTTCCCTGGTATTCCCGGAAGTGATGATATCGATTGGCCAAGAGCTTTTTATCTCTCCATTGATAGTGCTGGCTATTAGATCAAGAGCTACATCATCTTCAATTGTTAAAATAATGGTACTGTTGCTGGAGTGAATCATCGATGATCCGGAAATGTCTTCAGAAACCAAAACTTCAATTGGCCCGTTGTGATTCTCGATATCCAGTGTTCCTGTGAGGTAACGCACGGTTACAGGAGCGTAGCGATTATCGATAGACAGTGAGCCATCAATATTCAGAGCTGTAATAATTCCTCGCTGATTTTCAGCCCGAACGGACCCTTCTACCCCGTCTAACAGTACCGGATTATATGAGTTAGTAACAGCTACATCACCCACAAGATCGCGTATCTCTACCAATCCGCTCGAGTTATTAATCGATATAGAGCCTTCATGATGGGCCAACCGAATTTCACCGTTATTGTGAATTATGACATTGCCCTCGCAACCCGAGAGCTCTATAGCGGCATAAGAATTCTTAATTTCCATGTTGCCGCTGCAGTCGGAAATTGTCACGGGCGCAAAGGAAGACTGCACAATGATATCCCCCTTGATGTTGGTCAGGGTAACATTGCCCATGTTGTTGATAATACTGACAGCGTCCGATATGTCGCTGACAGTTACTGATGAATTATTGGCATTGATGGACACACTACTTTGAATGTCAGTTACAGTTATCAGACCGAAGGCGCTACTGCATACCAGACGGTTATTCCGTGGTACCATGACTTCCATCTGGCTCTTGTTGATAGTTGTACTCAAATCTGTGATATCAGGTGTTTTTACTTCAACAAGAATGCCACTATCACCAGGGCTTGCAGTCAATTGGATTTGTTCAACCAGGTCCTTCACATTCTGTTGGGATTTTGACGAAATCTCTATCTGTGACTGTGCCAGTATTTTTTTTCTGTCCCATCCAGTTATCTTCACCTGACCGGTTGGGCTGTTGATATAGATTGGTATACTTGAAGAAATAACCTCGACACTATCAGTCACTTCTCTCATTGCTACAGTCGTCCCTGAAGAAGTAGTATACAATCGCTCACTTTCTATAGGCATTGCCGGTTTAGAAGGACGATAGACAATTAATGTCTCTGATGAATGTGGTATTTCTTCAACCTCGTGTTCTTCATTAAGAGGAGCAAGCTCCGGTATTTCGGGGACTTCCGGAATCTCAAAATCAAGTTCGATCATCGCTAAAGTATCACCGAGATCCTTAAGTTGTATCTGAAGCTCAAACATCATCTCAGCCAGATCAAAGTTGAATTCTTGGAGGTAGATAGCAACTTCACGGTTAAGAAGTTCCTCCTGTTGAAGCTGTTCACCAACCTCAAATTGTAAAACAACCTTTATAGCTTCAAGATCGCGACGAAGAGACCTGGTTACCCGATAAGCCTTGCGGTCGTTTGCCTTCAATTCCTTCTCACGTTCCTGTAATTCCCGAGTAGTTTCATTAAGATCAGATACAAGCAGATCTATATCGTCAAGATAAATCCCCTTCGCCAGTTTGACAGCCAGCCTGGTTAGTTGTTTTCTCTGCATCGCGACCGATTTAGAGTTAAACTCCATGAGGTTCTTGCCGTAGTCGACAGCCAAATCCTCAAGTTCCATGAGAATCTCGGCATACTCCTCCGCCAACTCTTGAGCTTTGGCGCTCACCATCACCCGTACTACTTTCCGATCCTCGATATTCTCTGGAGGAGGAAGAGCCTGAGCATAGGCCAGCGCAGCCAGCACACAGGTAAAGAAGCCCCCAAGCAAAAACTGCTGGAGTATTTTAGCTGATCGAATCATGAATATATCACAAAAAAAGGTTTAATCTACATCCCACGGACTCTCGATCGTCATATTGCATCCTTTCTTCTCGCATAGCGAGTGTCGTTCATTGTACTTTGACAGTCGATAAAAAACAAGCTCACTCTTTGAAATGCTGAGTTCTTTCTCGAACCCTCTTTTGAAAAAAGACCAATCCATTGTTCTTTCTTCTACTCTAAATACGCTCGTTTATACGGATGGTTTCCTATTGCACAGAAAATGTTCGTGCTATTGCGGTATGAAAAGGGCGCTGAAGTCTTGAAAAAAGTGTGCGATTATCCCCGGCCAGATACTACCGGTACGAATGTACAAAAGAGAAAAAAGGATTCCATAAATGGCGATAACGATCAATCCCGGAATTCCCTGGTAGGCGTGACAAACACCAAAGGACAGGGCTGAAAAAATAGTTGGAATTACCCAGCTTTTTAATCCACCGACTAATCGAAGGCGGGTCATGAGATACCCCCGAAATGCAGACTCTTCGCAGAACCCGGCCGTAAAAGAAACCGCTACCCAGACCACCCGTCCGGCTGTGTCGGTGGGGATTAACATAGCAACCTCTCCCGGCATAGGTAACCCAACCTGGGCCAGAACCCAGGCTAAACCCGATAATATCAGGTTAGAAACGATAAGGAAGGAGATAGCCCAGGCGAAATCAAGTCCTCGGATTTTCTTGAAACCGAGACCCGCCATTCCTGTTTGCTCAAAATAGAGAGCCAGGAACAGGAACATGAAAACCCCCCATTGCATGATAATAGTTGAAACCAACAGAACCATTCTCATGCCATCGTTGAGGTTCCCAAGCAGGGTAGAAGGGTCCTCCACAAAGGCCAGCGAAACTCCCGGGTAGACAATGAGCAGGAAAAAAAGTGAAAGCCAAGTCATTTTCGAACGCCGGAAAGCGAGGTTTCCAGACCTTGCTTTGAAACTGTCCTCAATCGCTACATTTGAGGGTTCAGCATCGAAAATAGTTATGCGTTCCATTGGGTCTGACTCGCGAGTCATAGATTTGGTTTGATTTCTTCCGTATATCCCGATAGGGGGCTTTCAATTATTATGACCTTTCAGAACTTTGCCTTTTCTAAATTTCGGCAGTATCACTCCGTTAAATTATCATATTTCCCAAAATAGTCAATCTGTCAACAAAAGGAAAGGTTACATCACGAAGTTAAGCTCACCCGGAGTCAGTTGCAGAAGAAATCTATCGAATGTTATTCATGTGATACAGCAATTGGCATCGACCGTAACTCAAACGTGATGGTGATGTGGTAGCCAGGACACTTCTCTTGCCTAAATTATAGGCAAAAGGAGAAGAATATGTCAAACAATCGGATTGTGTTTCAGAACTGGATTGTCGATTTGGGGCGGGACCCATCGTGGCAGGAATTACCAGCCATGTCATCGGAAGAGATAGGGAATACAGCTTTACTGCGCGCAAGAGTGCAACAAGCTTTACTATGCCTGAGTGATGGAGAACGGGAGTTGATAGAGCAGTTCTATTATATGGGACGCAGCTACCGCGAGATATCTGAGCGTTCCGGTCGGGCAATTTACAGACTTGAGGCTATACACAAACGAGCCTTGCGCAAGCTTCGCAACGAGCTGCGATATTTCATACAGGAAAGGTTTCACTTGGATGAAACTATTGAGAGAAACATCAGCGAGTGCCCTATCTGTAATTCTCCATACCGGTGTGATATTGATTTTGTAATATCTCAGCGCGACCCGACAGCTACCTGGAAACCGATAATGCGTTATCTGCGCAAGAAGTACAACCTCGATATTCGTTCGCCACAGACTCTAATAGGTCATGAACGTCATCACATGCAAAGAACAGCAGAAATGAAAATTGAAAGCGAGAAATAAAGTGAAATGAAATCAGTGTAGTTTAGACAAGTTTACATGGAAGAAACTATATGCTCATTTTAGGGCATCACAAGAAAAGGAGTGCAACATGGATACAAAAGCTTTACCGACCAAGACTCGCGGCGATCACTGTTTGAACGTTTTCGTCTCGTATGAATTGAAGAACCGTATAAAAGAACTGGCTGAGAAATATGATCGGACGACATCGGACATGGTTCGATCAGTACTGCGCATTGGTATCCCGATGATGGAGGGTTTATCTGAGGCGGAGGAAGTAATGGTGAGGGAGTACATCCAGCTTTTCCGAAAACTCCGCCAAGTGAAATCGTTGAAGGAAGTATGAATAGATAAAGTAAGCGCGGCTGTGCCGCAACCATTCCTATCACGCGTAGGCTGAGGGCTTGTCTCCCAGCAATCTACCGGCGGACACAAGGCCCGCCGCTACGCGAGGTTGAGGTTAGAGGAAACCAATCTTACCCTCTAAAGCTTCGGGCGACTTGATCACACTATTAT
>QNAG01000063.1 GCA_003641415.1 Candidatus Zixiibacteriota bacterium
CTCCAGTGCCACAGCCTGATTGGCGATCAGCATAAACTCCTCGACCAGACGGTGTGACTCCAAACGAACTCGGTTGCCCAATTCAATTACTTCACCACTCTTGTCGAGAATGATCTTTGCCTCTGGCAGATCAAAGTCGAGCGAGCCTTCTCTAAATCTATTCCGACTTAATATCCTCGCTAGTTTCCTTGCCAGAGTCAGGTTTTCAGCAACACGAGCGAGTCGCGCTGATGCTGCTCCGGAGGGAAGACCGTTGTCGAAAAAATCCTGGACTTCCTCATATGACAATTTGGCCTGCGACTTGATTACTGTATCGGCCATCTCCCATGACAGCATCTTGCCCTTATGGTCGAAATCGATAAGAACCGAATGAGCAAGTCGCTTGCGGTTGGGTCGGAGAGAACACACATCGTTGGACAAAACCTCCGGCAACATCGGAATTACCATCCCCGGCAGATAAACCGAGTTACCCCGATGGAACGCTTCTTTATCAAGGTCCGTCCCCGGTTCAACCCAGTATGAGACATCGGCGATATGCACCCCAAGACGATAACCTCTGGCTGTTTTTTCAACAGATACAGCGTCGTCAAAATCCTTCGCATCAACCGGATCGATAGTGTATATGCACTCGCGGGTAAGATCAAGGCGGTGCGCTATCTCTTCAGAGATATCTCTCGCCGTAGCTCTTTCTGCTTCATCAATAATTTCTAGAGGAAACTCCTCAGGAAGATTGAAGCTCTTGACCACAGTCAGCATATCCACGCCCGGTTCGTCGGGGAAACCGAGAACCTCTGTAATTTCCCCTATGGGATTGAGAGCGGAATCATTCCACTCAGTTATTACACAAACAACCTTTTGACCTTCAAGAATCCCGGTCGTTTGTTCAGTTGGGATGTAGATGTCGCGATGAATGCGGGCGTTGTCCGGAGAGACATAAGCGAAATATTTCCCCTGCTTAAGCACCCCAACGATATTACGTTGTACCCGTTCAATTATCCTGACAACCGTACCCAAACGACGTTTGCCTAATGACACTGTCTCTTGTGTCCCTGTCAGACGGACCATCACACGGTCGCCATCAAGCGCCGTGGACAGGGCGTGGGCGGGAATTATTATATCCTTCTTTGTCCCTTCCTGCGGTACAAAGCCAAGCCCTCCTCGAGTGACGCTGATCTCTCCGACCACAATATCCATCTGCTGAGCCAGTCCAATACGACCACGCTTGAGTTTGACCAGTTCACCGGATGCAAGCAGCTTCTTAACAGTTTGACGAAATTCCGGATAGAGGTGGCGATGAATATCGAGTGCCCGGGCTAGTTCCTTGGGTTTCATAGGGCGGTATGATTTCTCGCGGATGAAAGCGACTATTTGTTCTGAGGAAAGGTCCATACGAGAGGTAAGTTACCCTTACAGATGTTGCGAGTCAAGCGAATCTGGCACATTCCCGCCGTTTTGACAGAGGATTAGACTCAGAGCAAAAACTTCAGTAATCACCATTTGTCCGAATAAGGATTCGTTTTGAACACCGCACCAATTGTATCGAAACCTTTATTCAAACGATTTAATTAACCCCGGATTTCCCAAGTGAATCTGTACACAGGGATTGAGATTTATTAGCGTATGGTCTACGGAGAGAATTTGATGGACTTTTAGTCACTGTATATCTTGACCATTCGAGGAAATTTTGTTACGTTAATAACGCCGAAAAATATGAGTAGTGTACTTTGAGCGTTTATACCGGAAATCACGGATTATATATTTACAGACTAAAAAGAAGGGTAAATGGCCTTTTTTGCTGCCGTTAACAACTGGTTGAAACATTTCGCTTACGAATTGCAGGGTGAGTTTCTTCTTGCTCTCAAAACAATAGCAGCTGTTTTCCGTCGTCCGTTTTATTTGCCAGAGATACTTGAACAAATGCACATCATTGGAGTTGGATCATTATATCTTGTAATTCTTACAGGCATCTTTGCCGGTCAGGGTTTTGCTCTGGCTTTTTCTGTTGAATTAGCCGATTTCGGAGCAAAGAACTACCTGGGTCGCATTATGGCAATTGCTATAATACGGGAATTAGGACCTGTACTCACTGGTCTTATGGTTGCTGCAAGGGTGGCTGCCGGAATAACGGCTGAAATCGGATCTATGAAATCATCTAATCAGCTTGACGCTATGGTGGCGTTTGGGATTGATCCTATCAAAAAACTTGCGGTTCCACGCCTCATTGCCCTGATTATAATGTTACCGGTTCTTACTATTATTTGTGACTTCATCTCCCTTGCAGGCAGCTGGGTAATCGCCAAATATATCGCTCATGTTACTACAACTGTATATTTGTCAGCAGTACGAGATAGACTCATCTTTGGAAACTTGTTTATCGGGCTACTTAAACCTGTTGTTTTCTCGTTTATTATAGCTTTTATTTCATGCTACAAGGGTTTCACTTCCGGGGGAGGCACTAAGGGTGTTGGTCGAGCTACTACTGAGTCGGTTGTGATATCATCAATCACAATTCTGGTGGTAAATTTCTTCATTACAAAAATAGTGTTTTCACAACTTAAGGGCTGGCTATGATAGAGCTACGCCACATACATTTCTCCTACACTGATAAACCCATCCTCAAAGACGTTTCTTTTGTCGTTGAAGATAATGAATCCTTGGTGATAATGGGTCCATCCGGATCAGGCAAATCCACAATCCTGCGATTGATCCTTGGTCTTGAACAACCACAGCAGGGAGAATTGATCATAGATGGCGACAATATTTGTACCATGAAGGAAAAAAATAAACGGAAACTGCGTAAAAAAATTGGCATGGTGTTCCAGGCTGGGGCGCTTTTTGATTCCTTGTCAGTTGGAGAGAATGTTGGCTACTATTTGTTAGAACACACCAACATGACATTAAAAAATGTGTCGGAAAAAGTTGTTCAGATGCTCGGTTTTGTTGGACTTGATGCAGAAGAAATTATAGATACACTACCAGATGAACTGTCGGGAGGAATGCGACGGAGAGTTGCTATCGGTAGAGCCCTGCTATCGACGAATCCCATGATTATGCTCTACGACGAACCTACTACCGGTCTTGATCCCAAGGCAACTGAGAATGTCCTCAATTTAATCATGAAATTACATCAGGAAAAAACGATTGCTTCAATCATGGTTACACATGAGATTATTGATGCCCTTAGAGTAGCCAATAGGTTTATTGTTATATGGGCTGGTGAGATAGCTTTCGACGGTACCTTGGAACAGTTACGCTCCAGTGATGACCCAAGAGTGAAGGAATTTTTAAGACCCTTCCTGTCATCCTTTACGGAGGTAGTCCAGAAACGTTTTGTTGAAGGAATAGCTACAGAAAATAACTCGGCCTCCCTATAACAGGAAGGCAAAACCCGTGTTATTTCTGATCGTTAAGAATGGATTTGATGTATGAAGAAAACTGTTGGAGTTAAATGGGGTAATCTCAAGATTGGAATAATCCTGTCCTTTGCTGTTCTTCTAATGTTCTGGGCTTCACTCAGCGGTGGGGGAACATCTATTTTTGATCCAAAGGTGAAGTTTATCAGCTATTTCAAAAATGTAAACGGACTAGTTCCGGGCGCACCAGTTTGGATGGCTGGTGTAGAAGTTGGTAACGTCCGCTCTGTAAGATTCGTGAATCTTGACGCTATAAGAAAAGTAGAAGTTACCTGCCGCATCGAGAGAAACGTATGGCCAATGATGACTGAAAATACTTTAGTTCAGCTTGGAACTATTGGTCTACTTGGTGATAAGTATATCGAGATCGTTCCTGGCACCAAAAGCTTGCCAATTCTACCTGAAGGGTGCAGAGTGTCGGTTCGCGATGCAGGTGATGCCGCAACCGTATTCAAAGCAGGCGAAGAAGCTATCGGTGAAGCACGCTCGGTCGTTAATAATATTGGTGGCATTTTAGAAAAAATGAATCAAGGACAAGGGACTTTGGGACAACTGGCTGTCAGTGATGAACTATACTCCAACATGACAATGCTCCTGAGCCGCCTGACAAAACTAACCGCTGATTTGCAAAATAACCAAGAACGAATAGTATCTTCTATAGAAAAAACTGCCAACTCTATTGAGAACCTCTCAGAACAGGTTAATACAAGTCAGGGTACAGTTGGCAAACTTATCAATGACCCTAAATTGTACGATAATCTCACCCTTGTTTCTCAACGATTGGATAGTATTGTCTATAAAATTAACACTGCCGAAGGCTCTCTGGGCCTGATGGTAAGCGATACTGGTCTGTATGTTGAGATGACAAACCTGATGACCCGAATTGGCAACCTAGTCACTGATATAGAACAAAATCCTGGCAAGTATTTAAAAATTTCAGTGTTCTAATAACATGTAATTACATGGTTGTCCGCTGTCATTCAACTACTCATAAATATCGCCAAAAGCTATAATTGCCCACCAAGTTCTGCCATAATTGCAGCTGAAGATGAACTTCCCAATCGTGTCGCTCCGGCTTCGAGAAACTGGCGACATTGATTAAGGGTTCTAATTCCACCTGATGCTTTAACTTCGACCTCCCCTGCAGCCGCTTTGACTAATGTGAGAACTTGTTCAACAGTGGCACCGCCGAAGAAACCTGTGCATGTCTTCACGAACTGCGCACCGCCATTAACGACTGCCCTCGTTGACTCGGCTTGTTGCTCAGGCGAAAGCATTCCGGCTTCAATTATAACTTTCAACGCCATGTTAAACGGCAAAGATGCACGGACTGTTTTTATCTCTTCTTCCACCTTTTTGTATCGCCCCTCGATCAACCACCCGATATTGGTCACCATATCGATCTCGTGAGCTCCATCGCGTACTCCATGTATGGCTTCCTCTACCTTGATATTGGTTCTGCTGGCGCCAAGAGGGAACCCACTGACAGTTAACACCTTTATGCCCGTATTATAAAGTTCTTCTTTAGCTAAAAGAACCCAAGCTGGGTTAATTGCCACTGAAAAGAAATCGAACTTCTTTGCTTCATTACATGCAAATACAATGTCCTTTCCGGTTGCGTCGGATCTGAGTACTGCATGGTCAAAACGACGGTTAATGTCACTTAGAATTTCATTTTCCATATATGCCACTTCCTATAAAATATCCTGAAGGAATGATTGACCGATGTATTTGTGCTCCACTTTGAAAATGTCTCCAATTGTACAAGCAACATCCGCAAATGTCGCTCGCGTTCCAAGATTTACTCCAGATTTTGCATGTCGTCCATATATCAGCAACGGGACATACTCTCGTGTGTGGTCAGTGTGCTTGATATAAGTTGGATCACAACCATGATCGGCTGTAATGATTAAAAGATCATCCTCATGCAACAGTGGGAGAAGCTTTCCCAAATCCTGATCAAATGCCTCCAAACCTGCTGCGAAACCTTGAACATCACGTCTATGCCCCCAGAGCATGTCAAAGTCAACTAAATTGGCAAAAGCCATTTCATGTTGGGTGTCTTTTTCGATAAAGTCTGCTATAGCTTCCACACCTTCAGCATTGTTGTAAGTCTTAACATGAGAGCTGAACCCACGTTGGGCAAATAAGTCCCATGTCTTACCAATAGCTTTGATTCCAAGCCCCTGTTTTGTCATTGAATCAAGAAGAGTGTCTGATGGTGGCACTAATGAAAAATCGCGCCGTCCTGTAGTGCGTGTGAATTTGCCCGGAGTTCCGATAAACGGACGAGCAATGACACGCCCAACAGAGTGTTCTCCAGATAACAACTGGCGTGAGATCCTGCATAACTCGTATTGTCGCTCAAGTGAATAGATATCCTCGTGCGCTGCCATCTGCCACACCGAATCAGCCGACGTGTAAAGAATAAGTGCGCCAGTTTCCATATGTTCACGCCCGAGCCGCTCTATAATCTCGGTACCTGAAGCAGTGACATTGCCTATTGTCGCAACTCCGGAACGGCGTTCAAACTCCGTCACAAGACTCAGTGGGAAGCCATGAGGATATGTAGGCAATGGCTTTCCAAGAGCAAGTCCACAGATTTCCCAGTGACCGCTAATGGAATCCTTCCCTGCTGATTGAGACGCCATCTTTCCGAAACACCCGATGGGTGCGTCGGCGGGTGGGACACCTTCGATCTCGATGATGTTACCCAGTCCAAGTTTCTGGCAGTTGGGCAGGTTAAGTCCACCTGCCGACTCGGCCGTATGGGGAATGGTTGCAGATCCGGCGTCACCATAATCGGCAGCATCGGGTAATGCACCCACACCACAGGCATCGATAATAATCAGAATTATTCGTTCAAATGACATGTTTCAAGTTAGGGCGCGAGCACCGCAAATCAAATTGAAAGATTCGTAACTATAGAATACTACTCGTACCGCAGAGCCTCGATAGGATCAAGAATTGCCGCTTTATAGGCCGGATACATCCCGGAAACAAGCCCAACAGTGACAGCTACTGTGAAACCCATAAAAATCCAGAACACAGACAAGACCAGAGGAAAATCAAGCAGACTATTAACCAATAACCCTGTTGCAGCGCCGAAAATAATACCAATTACTCCTCCAACTCCCGTGAGAGTAACCGCTTCGGTTAGAAATTGCAGAATGATATTTGATCGTTTGGCGCCAAGAGCTTTTCGCACACCAATCTCACGGGTGCGCTCGGTTACTGAGACTAACATGATATTCATCACACCAATGCCACCTACCATTAGACCAACCGAGGTAATTATTATCATGGCCAGGTAGATGTACTGGGTGATGTTGGCGATGTAGTCCTTGAAACTCTCCTGCGTCGAGAGCGCGAAATTGTTACCCTTATTGAACGGAACCTTGCGGTAAATACGAAGAGCGTTAATAATCTCTTCCTCTGCCTGATCGATTATTTCATTACTGCCTGCCCGCGCCATCAGGAACAAATCCTCTTCCCAAGGATGGATCTTCTCGAAGGTAGATAGTGGTATTGTCACCTGGTTGTTCTCATTGTCATTATCGAAGTTTGATTCCCGCTCTTCAAAAACACCAACGATCTCAAACCGGTCACCGTTAACTCGAATAACTTTACCTACCGGTTGCTCCGCTTCAAACAGTGTTTCCGCTAAGTCGAAACCGATTACACATACCATAGCGTGACTTTGTTCATCTAATGGGGTCAGGAATCTGCCTGACCTCATGCTGAGATTGTTGACTTTGATGAAGTCCGGCCAAGCCCCCATAAGATAAGGACGGTTCCCCTTGCGATTTTTGTATTTAACCTCATTGCCCCCGTAGGCAAAGTAATAATTCTGAGGTGAGACCCCGTCAACACTGGGGCAATTTTCAACAATAGCTCGAGCTTCACCGGAAGTGATTGGTGGTCGGTTGCGATCCTCCTCACTTAGCTGACTGCGATCAACGTCAAAAGCATAGCGGGTAATAAAAATGGCGTTGGACCCCAGAGCGTCGATCTCCTCATCCATCGCTCCGTCCAAGCCGTTAATGATCGACGCCAACGAGATAACCGAGGCCACTCCAATCATAACACCCAAAATTGTCAGACTGGCTCGCATCTTATTAGCTCTCAGTGATGAAAGCGCCATAGCCATCGCATCTTTTATTTCAATCGGTGTTAAATTCATAAAGTTGCCTATTCATAGCTAAGCGCTTTGATAGGATCAAGACGCGCTGCTTTCATCGCAGGGTAAATGCCAAAGATCAAACCTGTGCCAGTGGAGATCGAAAGACCGGCAACAATCGCGACCATAGATGGCGATATCTCCATGTCTATCATGCCCACCAATGACTTCGCGATTATATAGCCCAATACAATACCAACGATTCCCCCAGACAAAGTTGTCAGAAGCGCTTCATACAGAAACTGTAACAGAATATGCTTGCGTTTGGCTCCTACAGATTTGCGGATACCAATTTCACGAGTTCGTTCGGTCACCGACACCATCATTATATTCATCACAACTATTCCCCCTACTACCAGTGATATAGACGAGATACCAACCAGCCCCGTCCTGAATATCTTTGTCACTGAGTTCACCATTTCCAGTACGTTATCGGCTGTGATCATAGCAAAGTCATCTGGCTTATCGTAAGGCACATGTCGCTTGGATCGCATGACGAGACGCACCTGATCCTGGGCTTCAGCAAGACGTGCAACAGATACTGCCTTTATGGTGATATTCATATTGTCGCCAGGGTCACCGAATTGCTTGATATGGGTCGAAAATGGGATGAGGACAAAATTGTCTCGATTATTTCCAAACATCGACCCCATTTCCTTGGCTACGCCGATAACCTTGTACCTGGCACCACCAATTCTTATATCCCGACCTACTGGGTCCAACCCCGGGAAAAGTTCCTCCCGTAGAGTGTAGCCTATAAAAGCCACCTGACGTTTATATATGTCGTCTTCAGATGAATGAAAGCGTCCCTGTCCAACTTCAAAATCAACAACATCTATTAAGCTCGCAGTAGAACCTCCTATCTTCACTCTTCGTAACGTTTGTGACTCATACTTAACATCGGTTCGCTTAAACGCTCGCGGACAAACTTTCTCGCACAAGTCGCACCCATCTTCGATATACTTTATAGCATCAAGACTAATCGATTTTCTTTTAAGTGCCTCAAGGTACTCCTGTTCGGAAGTGATTATTCCAAACTTGGTGACCACGAAAGTTGCCGGTCCCATACGTTCTATCTGAGCCTGTATTCCGCCCATCATGCCTTCGAGGGCGGAGATGATTGTCATTACCGACGTAACGCCAATAATAACCCCAAGTAATGTTAGTGCAGAGCGTAGCTTGTTAGCCCACAGTGAGCTTACTGAGAGTTTGACTAACGTAATAGCAATCATTCTCGATTATTCCGGCGATCGCTTTCAGGGACTATCTCATCGCTGTCAATTTTCCCATCAAGGATCGACAACACTCGATGAGCGTAACGAGCGATATTGCGTTCATGTGTGACAACAATGATGGTATTGCCTTGCTGATGAAGCTGGTCGAAAAGCCTCATGATGTCGATTGAAGTCTTACTGTCGAGATTTCCAGTCGGCTCGTCTGCCAGCAGAATTGATGGATTGTTTACAAGCGCCCTCGCTATAGCTACGCGTTGCCTCTGACCACCTGATAACTCACTTGGTTTGTGCATCATGCGATCGGCTAACTCTACTTTTGTTAAAGCTGCTTCTGCCATCCCACGACGTTGATCGGATGGGGAACCGTTGTATATCAGGGGAAGTTCTACATTGTGTAAAGAGGTTGCTCGCGGTAATAGGTTGAACGTTTGGAAGACAAAACCAATCTCCCGGTTTCGGATATTGGCCAATTCATCGTCGTTCATCGTGTTGACTTCGCGTTCGTTGAGGCTGTACTCCCCTTTGCTTGGAGTATCAAGACACCCTATCAAGTTCATAAGTGTAGACTTTCCTGATCCAGAGGGACCCATAATGGCTACATATTCGCCTTTCTCAATATCAATTGATACTCCACGGAGAGCATGAACCTTCTCCGTTCCCATCTCATATGTTTTCCATAAATCCCTGGTTCTTATAAGTGCCACAGCTATTCACTCTCGCTTTCGCGTTTTGTAATCTCCACTGCATCGCCGTCCTTTATCGAGCGCAGTACCCGATACGGGCCGGAAACAACCGAGTCCTCAACATTAAGACCGGAGACAATTTCAATGTACTTCTGGTCGGCTATTCCTGTTTCGATGCGAACAAATTTGGCTTTTCCGTCACTAATAACATACGTCCCCTTTACATCTTCGCGTTTCTTTTCATTGTCCTCCCCTGCTCTTGTCGTATCGCTCCCATCAGACTGTGCCGCCTGCACACCTCCAGATTCTGCCCCTTCCCCTGATTCCACACTATTAGCCTGCTCAAGGGAATCGAGATCGAATGAACGCATCACTACCGCGCTATATGGAATACTCAAAACGTCATCACTATGATTTGTAGAAATATCCACAGTAGCTGACATGCCAGGGCGGATTTTTTCATTCTGATCCATAAAGATGACTTTAACTCGGAAATTTGTTGACTGCCCCTGACCACTTGACGAATAGATAGCAGTATTCCCTATTTCAACAACTTCACCTGTGAAGATTGTATCAGGGAAAGCATCCACCTCTATCTTGGTCTCCTGTCCAACCTCGACCTTGGTAACTTCAGTTTCATCTACTTCCACCTCAACTTCGAATACGTCCAGATTGGAGATTGTCATAAGTGTGCGGCCTTGTGAAAACGCTGACTGAGCTGCTGCAATCTCACCCACCTCACAATCGAGATATGTTATTGTTCCCTGCATGGGAGCCACAATCTTGGCTTTGCTCAAATTGTCGAGCACCTTTTCATAGCGAGCTTGTGCTTGCTGCGCTTGAGCTTTGGTGGCTTCATGTGATGCCTGGGCATTAAGGTAGGTGTACTTTGCGTTCTTAAAAGCCGTTTCCGAAGTAAGCTTATTATCGAACAATTGCTGCTGACGTTCGTATTCCTCCTTGGCTTGTTCAAAAGTCGACCGGGCACCCTCAAGTCGAGCTTTAATTTCGTTAACTGCGTAACTCGCTTGATCAGCATCAGATTGCAATTGTATGGTGTCGAGCATAACCAGCAAATCACCCGGTTGGACATAATCACCTTCACGAACATAAAGACCAACAATTTCCCCGTTTATCTCTGAAGTAATGTCAACCTTTGTTTTCGGCTGGATGCGACCAGAGGCGGAAACAGTCTCTACTAAATCGCGAAGCTTTGCTTCATCGGCATTGACTTTTGTTGATTTGCTGGTATTCATGGTTAAATTGGCAATAATGATAGCAACAACGACAACAACTCCGCCAATTATAAGCAGCAATTTCTTCTTTTTCTTCATTCTGTATATCCTTAGAATTCACACACAGTGGTGTGCTCTACATTTTTCCCATAGCGTTTTCAAGTTCCGCAATAGCCAAATTCAAATCGAAATCAGCTTGTATTAGTAATACCTGAGCCTGTTTCAACGATACCTGAGCATCGAGCAAATCGAGTATCGTCGCAGCTCCCAGATTGTACTTTTCCTGTGTAATTTTCAGATCTTCATTAGCTGCTTCAACAGTTTCCTGCGAAACCTTCTTCTTCTCTTTAAGTCGCTCTATATCAAGATAGGCTGTCTTAATCCGTTGACACGCGAAGTTGCGTTCATCCGCCAAACCTGCACGAGCATTGTTAAGATTAATTTTCGCTCGTGTTAAATTGTACTCTCGATTGAAACCATCGAAAATCGGCAAGTTTATATTGAAACCAAAAGTAGTACTACGATATGAGGAATTATACGTAGCTGTGTCAGTTAAAGTACCATCAGAGTATTGCAATGAAGCGTTTCCTGATATAGTGGGCAGGTAAGCCGCCTTGCGTGATCTTAACGCATGTTGGGAGGCATCAACCGACTTCCGGGCAGATAGAAGACTTGGCTTATGTTCCATACCATAAGCCATAGCCTCCTGGAGACTGCCGGAATATTCTCGCACTGTGTATTCTCCAGAGAACTCATAATCGCCATTAGGATCAAGACCAACAGTATAGGCCAGTTTTGCCCTACTGCTTGTTACATCATTCTCGGCTGTTAGCAGAGTCAACCGGTCATTACCGAACTGCACTTTCTGCTTTAATACGTCAGACATTGATGCCGATCCAAGTTCGTATTTGGAGTTGATTAGCTTTAACTGCTCTTCACTGCGCGCCACGGCCTGTTCCTGCACAGTGATGTTTTCAACCGCCGCCAGGTAAAAGTAATAGGACACCTTGACCGACTTGATAAGGTCCTGCTCTGACCCTAAAACATCAAGATGTGCTTTAGCCTGATCCGCTTTCGCCCCAGCCAGATTAAACCAGTTGGAAAGATTAAATAACGACATATCAGCAGATAAGCCTAATGATTTGCTTGTGTGGTCCTGATCTGGGGGTGCCCCGAGGTGAGTTACAGGCGTAAAACCTATATACGGAATATATTCTCCAGCAACCTCCATCGAATCCCGGTACGGCACGAGTGAATCAAGGTATGGCACATCAGGCTCTCTGTCTGTTGTTTTGGATTTAGAATAACTGTAGCTGGCATTGAGCCGCGGCAGGAATGCTCCCAGAGCGGCGCGTTTGGTGGCGCCTGCGAGGCTCTCACGTCCCCTGGCGGCGATAATCGACGCTCGATTCTGAAGTGCCAGTTCGATGCAATCATCAAGCGTTAGAACATCCGTAGCGGTGACCGAACCGACCACCGACAGGCTAAGCAACAATGTGAGAACACAAGCCATTAATTTCATCAACTAACTCCTCTATTTGAACAACATTCCAATTCCCGTAGCAATAACATGCAGGGCACTCACCCCCCCGACTGATAGGACCGATATTAGGTAACCTTTGTTGCGCGGAACTTTATAGAAAACTGAAAAACCGATACCGGCTACTATAATTTCCCAAATGTTAAAGATGCTGAACTTGTCTAGCAACGTGTACCAGAACGACTGTATTCCCAATTCGGATACCAGAACTGCAGGAGAGAACGTCACTTGAAAAGTGTCCTTGGCAAACATGATGGGGAGATGCGCCATCAGCCCGATTGCAAACAAGAACTCGCCAAATAACACCACCGAAAGGACCTGCTTAAACGAAGCCTTGAGACCAAACACAAAATTACCCCAGAAAAGAGCCAGCGCCGCTATCAGCAGCGGTGTCAA
>QNAG01000064.1 GCA_003641415.1 Candidatus Zixiibacteriota bacterium
AGTTTGCCTGCGAAAGGCAGATAAAAATCCTCGAACTTCAACTGATTTGACTTATCTGTGCGATACATTATTGTCTTCCAGGCGCAAGCTTTTGGAACCATTTACAATAAAACCCGTTCACCATGAACTATACAATACAAACATATCTATTAACAGATAAAGACTTAAACTTTATTCACCAAACCCTAAATAAGAGAAATATGGGTTAGAAAAAAATAAAGCGGAGAGGCAGGGATTCGAACCCTGGATAGGGGTTACCTATACACGCTTTCCAGGCGTGCGCCTTCAACCGCTCGGCCACCTCTCCGGTAATCAATAGATATGTCCCCGACATCCAATCAGGTCGAAAGTAAAGTACATGAATTCATGCAAAAGACAAGGGGAAAAATAACCACAAGCAAAACGGGGTTGTCACGGCCGGAAATTACTCTTCTATAACCAACTGATGGTGTGTGGTGAAAAACTTACGCACGGTCAATTCTACTGCCACAACGGATGTAACTGCTGTCGCTGCTAAGAGCATATAGGCTACCACCAATTGCAGTAAAACCGCTTCAAGCGGTTCCGCACCACCGAGAATCATACCGGTCATCGCTCCCGGCAAAGCTACCAGGCCGACTGTTTTCATAAAGTTAAGAATAGAAATCATACCAGTGACTGTAGCTTCGCGTCGGTAGTTTTTCGTAGCTATATGCCAGCTTTTCCCGAGCGAAAGAGATGTTTCAATTTCCAAACGATTGCTCCTAATGTCAGACACCAGTCGCGACACACTCAGGGTAGTAGCATTCATAGAATTACTGATAATCATTCCTCCGAGAGGAATTATATACCGTGCTGTTAACCAGTCAGGATTAATTATCATCAGAGAAAACAGCGTACCCATCGCCCCCACAGCAAGGGCTATCATGCACAGCGGAAACGGTCGGCTAAGGTGATGAATCCTTGACGATGCTGTGTAACCAGCCACTGTGACCATTACCAAAACCACCAAGATGTTAAGTATCAACAAGTCGGGTTCAAAAATGTACTTGAGCGCATATCCAACTGCCAGTAGTTGCACAAAGGAACGCACTGTTCCAATCACCATATCCTTCTCGGCGCGTACCTTCCAACATCTACTGACAACTACAGCCACTACTACCAGCAGTAGTGATTTTAATACATGTATATACGTTATTTCATTCATTGCAATTGTCGCGCCTGATATTTTCTACCCGACTCAGTTTGTGGATTGTTAATAATCTGTTCAGAGGAACCGAATTCAACTAATCTTCCCCCGTCCAATAGCAGTGTTGTCCCCCCAAGTCGCAGCGCCTGATCTGGATGATGAGTAACAACAATCACGGTCAAACCATTCTTTTCCACAAGAGCCATAATCGTTTTCTCTATTGCTTCAGTATATGCCGGATCGAGCGCCGATGTTGGCTCATCGAGCAATAATACTTCTGGCTCGACAGCCAACAATCGACCAAGCGCAACCCGCTGACTCTGTCCCACAGACAGGGTCTGAACCTTATGGTCAAGCAGATCATTGTTCACTTGCACCTGTTGCAGTAATCGGTTGATGTCCGTATCAGTGAGGTCCGGTTTTGCATAGTGGAAATTGTCACGTACAGTATCTGAGAAGAGATGCGGCGTCTGGAATAGGTACCCTACCTTACATCTTAATTCGCAGGGCGAGTAATCGGTTGCGGGTACAGCACTAAAAAACACCTCACCGGAAGTGGGCTCATCGAGACGGTTTAACAATCGCAACAACGATGATTTGCCTGCTCCGGACGGACCAATGATAGAGTAAATGTTGCGGCTTTCAAAAGCGAAAGTGAAATCTTTTATAATGCTGGTCTCACCTACGACACGAGATAAAGAACGAGCTTCGACTATTATTGATGACGAGTTCACTTGTCTTCGGTTTCGATAGAATCGAAGTATATATAGCGTTCAAGAAGTTTTACCCACTCCGACCATCCTGGTGTCTCGGTTTTCTTTCGAATGCGGTCAAGTGCGCCTATCTTGGAATCTATCTCATCGCAGTAGTAGATTACGAATGCTTCGGGCATCATCGGCCTGACCGGCGTATCAAATTCACCCTGATGCGACAGGATAAGATGGCGGAGTTTAGTCAACAACGCCGGCGGGAAAGATTCAATACGAGCAGCTCGCTCATATATCCACGTGTCGGCGATACAGATATGCCCCACCAGACGACCCTGATCCGTGTAGTTAATAGCCGTAGTGGTGGCATAGGAATCGACCTTACCAATGTCGTGTAACAGCCCACCGAAGATAAGATAATCATTGTTGAGAGAATCATATCCGACCGCAACCCTCAGGGCCAGCTCGGCAACATTGGCGGAATGTTCTGAAAGACCCCCGATATACGCATGGTGCCATAACTTCCCGGCGGCAGCGTTGAGAAAACGCTCAAGGAATTGTTCGTCCTCCCAAAACGATTCAACCAAAGTGCGGATATACGTATTTTCGATTTGCTCGGTTAGTTTGAAAATTCTGTTTTGACGCTGTTCCGGTGTCTGTGAAGAATGCGGCAGTATATTCTCAAGGTCATATTCATCATCAAGAGCCAGGCGGATGCGGGAGACTGTAAGTTGCTTGCGGTTCTGGTATTCGTTGACTGTGCCGCGAACTTTTACCACCATGCCGGCCTCGAGATCGGTCAGGCAGAAATGGTCGGGTTCCCATACCACAGCGGGAATACGACCACTGGCATCGCCAAGTTCAAGTGAGATAAACTTTCCTCGAGTGAATTCACGAACCTCTCGTCGGCGCACGCTGAAGAAGGCAACTACGCTATCGCCTATGGCAAAGTCTGCTATTTTCTTTGATTCCATAGATGTATTATAGTGCCGGATGGGGAATCGTGCAAGTGTGAGTGTTGATGATATATCCCATGCAATAGTGTCTTGTAAAAAAGAATAAGGGGTTAACCAGCATTCAGGGTGGTGCTTTAGGAACGCAAACCCAAGGGGAATTGGTAGTTGACAAAATATAATAACTAATTATATTTTGCGTATCGGAACATGTCATACGGCAGTCTACTATACTTGCCGCCAGATATTTACAGCGTCTTCTATTTTGCAAGGAGAATGTGTGAGAGTAAGTCCTCCATGTCCAGTAGTCAATTATATTCTGAATGAAAAAGTTCGATTACTTCTTAGTTTAAGCAAAAACACTGTTACCTTGCAAGGTTATGTAAAAATATCCAGTGAAATTCAATAACCCCGAAAATAATTACTATTTAATAAACCCGGGAGAGTAAGACGATGAGTAAAATCCAAAGAGAATCGAAAATAACCAATATGTGTGGTGTCGGTTTGTTAGCGCTGCTTTTGGTTGCGCTGTTTTCGATACCAACTACAGCAGAAGAATTGGTTATAGGGTATTCTTTTGACCGACCGGAAATTGAGAAAGTCCAGATAGAAGGTGTAAGCTATGACCGAGTTATCATGGATAACACCCCTAATTGTGGAGATATCGGTCAACCGGCGCTTCCGGCGATGGGAGCCAGTATCCTTCTGCCTTTAGGCTCTGAAGTAGAAAGCATTGATATTGAATTGGGTGAAAAGATATCTCTGGGCAATAATTACTTCATTGAACCGGTAACAAGACCAATTAAGCTGTCATCGGCGCCCGGTACAACCAGTCCAGCTGAGCCTGATCCATCAATTTATGAATCTGATCAGCCTTTTCCAAACGAGAGATTTCAGAACATAGGTATTCAGCGCTTCCGGGGCTACCAGATTCTGACACTGAAATTACAGCCTACGGACTATATCCCAACGACTGGCGAACTTTCTTACTATCCTGAGCTTACAGTAATCGTAAACACGGTTGATGCCGGAAAAGAAGCAATATTGTATCGCGGTTTCGAGGATGACTATAAGCAAGTTCTTTCCAAGGTTGACAACCCACAGTTGGCAGACACCTACACAGCAACCGGAAAACTCGGCGATAAGAGCTACGATCTGTTGATTATCACTACTACAGATCTAGCGGCGTCTTTTCAACCTCTCAAGAACTACCACGACACCAACGGCGTTATGACAGAAATACATACTACGGCTGATATTGGCTCCAGTAACCCAGAAGATGTTCGCAATTATATCCGCGACCGCTATCTTGCCGATGGCATCCAGTATGTGATCATCGGGGCTGATGATGACATCATTCCAGCCGTAGATTTGTATGTTAAATCATGGGAAGGCTCCGGTGCGGAGATAGAGTACAATATGCCGTCGGATGTTTACTTTGCTTGCCTGGATGGAACTTACAATTACGACGGCGACTCTTACTGGGGCGAGCCAACCGATGGCGATGGTGGCGGCGATGTCGATTTGATCGCCGAAGTATATGTAGGCCGTGCTTCGGTAGACAATACCACCGAAGCGGATCGGTTTGTGGATAAAACCGTTCAGTATCTCACAACCTCCAGTACCCATCTTCAGAACGTACTTATGGTGGGTGAATACCTGGGATTTGGTGGAGTATCAGATTACGCTAAACCTGCGATGTTACAGAATGTGGATGGGTCCAGCGCTGATGGCTACACAACTGTTGGAATTCCCTCTGATGTTTATGATGTAGATGGGCTATACGAGCAGGATTACACTTGGCCACAGTCTGATCTGACCAGCCGCATCAATAGCGGTGTGCATATTATCAACCACTTAGGGCATGGTAGCCCTGACTACGCGATGAAACTATATAATAGCGATGTCCTCAGCACACTAACCAACACCGATCACTGCTTTGTCTATTCCCAAACGTGCTTGGCGGGTCATTTCGATGGCACCGATTGTTGGGCGGAGTACATGAATATCAAGACTGATGCCGGAGCTTTTGGCGTCATTATGAATGCGCGATATGGGTGGGGTTCAAACAACAGCACTGACGGACCCAATCAGCGATACAACCGTGAGTTCTGGGATGCGGTGTTCAATCCGGCTGAAGGAAAACCCCAGATTGGACCCGCTAATCATGACTCCAAGGAGGATAACCTCTACCGTGTTAACGAGAGCTGTATGCGTTGGTGTTACTATGAAGTTACCCTTTTCGGCGACCCAACCGTGTCTATCAGGGGAGTCCGAAGTATAACTTTCAGCTATCCATCCGGAATTCCTGATGTAGTTCCTCCTTCTCAGACCACGACCTTTGATGTGATTGTCTCCGGTGTTGGAGATGGCGAACCAGTTAATGGAACAGGTCGACTTCACTATATCATCAACGGTGGCCCAGTCCAGACCGATATGATGTTACAGGTTGCACCCAACGAATACGAGGCTACACTACCAGCTTTGTCTTGCGGAGATGAACTTGAATTCTATGTTAGCGCAGAAGAGATTCTCAATGGGAGGGTATATAATCCCGACCCGAGTGAACCTCATTCTGTAATCGTTGCCAGCAGTACCACCGCTGTTTTCGAAGATGATTTCGAGACTGATAAAGGCTGGTCGATATCGGGTGGTTCCTGGTCTCGCGGTACACCGACAGGCGGCGGTGGCGAATACGGCGGTCCTGATCCTTCCAGCGGCCATGACGGCAGTGCCAGTGTCTTCGGCTACAACCTGAGCGGCGACTATGAGAACAATATGTCAGAGCGACACCTGACCAGTCCAGCGATTGATTGCTCCAGTATGTTCGGAACGACACTCAATTTCTGGCGCTGGCTCGGAGTTGAACAACCGAGCTACGATCACGCTTACGTTCGTGTTAGCAATAACGGGTCGACATGGACCACTGTCTGGCAGAACACTTCCGTAATTTCCGATGTCTCCTGGACTGAAATAACATTAGATATTTCTGCAATAGCCGACGGTGAACCAACTGTATATGTTCGTTTCACTATGGGGAGCACCGACAGCGGATGGCGTTACTGCGGCTGGAATATCGATGATCTTAACGTGATCGGTTACACTTGCGGAAGTAGTGCGCCAACAATCACTACTGTTGATGTTCCAGACTGGACAAGCGGTGTTCCATACTCAGAGCAACTCTTCGCAACCGGTGGTACCGGCATATTTACGTGGAGTGATAAGTATGATGACCTTACTGGAACAGGTTTGACGCTATCATCAGTTGGCATACTATCCGGCACTCCCGGCGGAGTTGGCGCTATTTCTTTCACTGCTGAAGTGACGGATGAAGCTTTAGAGACTGATATTCAACTGATTTCTTTTGAAATCAATCCCGCTGTTTCGATAACTACAATATCACTTCCTGAATGGACAACAGGTGTACCATACTCCCAGCAGTTGACAGCAACTGGCGGTACTGGCACACTAAGCTGGTCAGACAAGAATGGCAATCTTGATGCAGCCGGTCTTTTTCTATCTACTGATGGCCAATTGACAGGTACCCCTCTTAGCTCTGGACTAATAAGTTTCACGGCAGAGGCAAGTGATGCTGTTGGTTCAAACGACGAAGCCCCGCTCACTATCAACATCAATCCTGCTGTATCAATCACGACAGAATCTTTGCCTGACGGTACCGAGGGTGAAGCTTACAGCGTTCAACTTACCGCAACGGGGGGTACTGGGACTTTATCATTTAGTGATAAAAATGGTGACTTTGCCAGTTGGGGGTTGGCTATTGATGCAGCTGGACTGTTAAGCGGAACTCCAACAGACACTGGTACGATATCATTTACTGTTCGAGTTGAAGATGAGGTTGGGGATTACTCTGAAGAACCGCTTTCTATCATAATCGCTCCGGCTTACATATGTGGTGATATTAATGGTGATGGAAGTGGACCGGACGTTCAAGATATGACCTACTTTGTGGCATTCATGTTTACCGGTGGTCCCCCACCCCCAATGATGGAAGCTGCAGATGTTAATTTAAGCGGGAAAATCGATGTGGCTGATCTTTCTTTCCTTGTTGCATATCTCTTTCTGGATGGTCCTATGCCAGAGTGCTGATAATCCAAAATTTGTTTGATTAAATGTGATTGTAAAATTAGTAGGTCTGCCAATGGCAGGCCTACTAATCTGTTTAGCAAAATTACCACACCAAAAATCCCAGTACTTCATTAGACAAAAGCCAACGTGAGGTATATTATACCCCGTTAGACTTACTATAATATGTGGTATAAAATACCCTGTCGAGCTGCCGCATCAATAGCAACAATAGTTAATGCAAGGCCTATCAAACACTTAAGTCTATCCACTTTACAAAATTCTTTTGGCATGTGATTTGATTATAAATAATGTCAGTTAGGTACAAATTTTTCAACCTTGTGCTTGATAATAGTGAGTTGTGTGGTGTCCCGCCCAACAAAGTCTGTTAGAGTAAATGAAACTAGCTATGTTTAGTTAGATCATTGACAGTGGGGGAATACTATTTTGGTTGTTCATCGGTGCTGTATGCCTTGATGTCTAACTTGGTGACAGGTAAAAGTCAATTGAAGAGAGGGGAATATTATCTGATCATACGGAGAAAAGTGATCAGATGAAGTGATACGGCGGTTATGTCCAAACCGCCGTTTTTTTTCGTTGCTTCATCCTGCATTTTACTTAACAAAAAACCCTCCGAAGAACAAAGGGAGGGTTTTTAATGAACATCTGTGTAAAAGAAGCTTATCCGTAGATTTCCTTCTCGTTGCACTTGCAAACACCAACATTAAGCGAGCGGTACTTCCAGCCGTTCTCACTCTTTACTGCCTTAACGTGCTTAACATAATGTAGTTCGCTGCCGCAGACAGGACACGTCTTGGTAAAAGATCTTTTGCTGGCTTTATCAGCGAAGCTCTGTTTCTTGGCCATTCGGGAATGCCTCCTCGATTTCCAGTTTATCCTCTTTCTCTAAAACGGCTATTTCCCGCTTAACCGCCAGAAGCAACCTCGTCGTCTCACGATACAGATTGAACTCCCGATCTGTTTTGAAACCGGAAGCCGCTCTGTCAAAGTGGTCGGACGCTGTCCGATAATCTTTACGCTTCAACGCTAACAGGGCCAAGCAGTAAGCTTTTTCTGAAGGATTAAACATCAGACTTATTTCCTTTCAGAAGCCGCTCCGCCTCTTTGAGCCTTTTCACATACGGCTCAATTTTATAGCCATTTTGCTTCAGATAATATATGGCAAACGCAGATAAAAGCAAGGCATCTTTGTTTTTCTGTATCGAGGCTGTCCGAAGGCTGTCATCCAGAGCTGAAAGCAAGTGCTTTTTGTTTATACTGGATCGTGCCAGCATGTTCAGGCAACGTTTTAGAGTTTGATCGAACAGGGCAATGGACTCCTCCTGTACCTGTTCCGCTCCACGTTTGAGAACCATCTTGTGGGAACCCTGAGAAGTCTTTTTAATATCCGGTAAAGTTCCCTTTAGGCTATCCCAACGGTCTATCACGGAGGAAATCTTTTTCTTTGCTGGCGAAGAATCTTCGGTTGTCTTAAAACTCGTTTTGATATCCGAAAGAAGGCGGCTGATCCCCTCGATATCGCCAGTCTTCAAAGTGTCCTCTGTTAACCAGCGATTATGTTCGGCAAACCACTCACCAATTCGGTCAGTGATCTCAAAGCCGTCGGTTGAAGATTGGGCAATATCATCCAGACTATTGATGCCCTCCAGTACATCCAGACGGTTCTTTTTGAGTAGTACTACCCTTTCAAGAAACGACTCAAGGACGCCTTCGAGCGTTCTCAGAACTTCATACTGACTCAATCGACACGCTCCAGGGTGGTCTTTGTAATGTTTCTATCTGTCATACGGTTGACCGATTTTTCTGTGACATAGCTCTCAAATAAATTAGCCAGACGGTTTACCATCTTTTCAAGATTCACAGTCGACCCCTCAGGGCGCCGATCTGTTTTTGTGATGATTCCAGCCAGACTCAACTGAGCCAGCGTTTCGATTGTTTCCTCGCGTCCTATCGGAGATAATTCACATATCTGTTCAAGCGAACGGCGACCATTTACAAGCGCCATGATATTCCACTCTTTTGCCTGCATATTGATTTCCCGCGGACGACCGGCCTGTGTTGCTGATATCGTGTACACCGCTTCCAGGTCCGGTAAAGTTTCCTTGATCATGTTCTTTTCATCAAGACGACGCAATCCTTCTAAAATGACATTCTCGACTGAAAGTCTGACCTGGATTTCTTCATCGGTTGGAAATTGTCCTTCGTAGAACTTGAAAGACCCGGTCTGCCATGAGAGTAATGAATAAAGAAGTTCCTCTACCTGCGTTCTGACAACCAACTCTAGGTCAGCGCGATCAATGAAACGTTTGGAAATAAGAATCTCGCCCAGCCGTTTGGAATTATCGGCTTGAGCCTGAAGTTTAATGGCTTCATCAAGCTGATCGGCGTTGAGAACTCCTCGTTCCTTAAGCAACTGCCCCAAGTGAAAGGTTTGTCGTGGACCGTAACCGTAGATGACTTCACCTTCCTTGAAGTAGATCATCACAATTGAGTCGTCTTTTTGAATTCCAAGTGTCCCCGATTTACGACTCGATGCTATCAACTGCAGGATTTCCGGCAGCGTGAAGCGCTCTATGCTTCCCTGAAGGTCAAGATCCATGTTTGCTCCCCACAGAAAATCTGGTTACTAATATATGCAAATTAAACATAATATTATATATTCTAAGTTACTGAATAACAGAAAGGTACTGGTAAACTATTTTCCTTTCCTTAGAACCCGACAAATAGCAACAAGTTACAAGGCGACTATATCAGGTACTTGGCTATAAGTATTCCACATCAAATATCCTCTGTCAACGAAAAAAATAACACCTTTAGTTTCTTTGGAGTACTGTAACGTACTTTACTGTCTGTATGATGTTTTTTTCTTCTACGGTTTCACGTATCATTCTATATTTGACCAATGAAAAGGAGATATTTGCTGTGGCAGATCAAATAAAGCTTGAGAAGATCACTCGTCGGGGCGCAAAAGTTCTGGTCGAAATATCTTCCCTTGATGAACCTCTGCAAATCAATGAGGAGTTGCTATACCGGTTTCAACTGGTAGAGGGAATTGTCCTGACTGCTTCTCAAGTCGAGCAACTTTCCGTTGAAGCAAAGCGTTTCGAGTGCCGACAGGAAGCAACCAGACTACTTTCTATCAGACAACATGCCTGCCGCGAACTAATGTTTAAACTGCGAAAGAAAGATTTTGATCATGTTTTGGCAGACAATATCATCAAAGAGTTCGTTCAGCAGGGGATTCTTGATGATACTCAGTATGCTTACAATCTCGCTCAACAATTGATAAAGCGCCGACCATGCGGTCGATCATATCTTATTGCATACCTTCAAAAGAAACACATCGATAGAGCAACGAGCGAAGAAGTTGTCGAAGCTACTTTAGCGGAATTCGATGAAATCGAGTTAGCTCGAGCAGCTCTCAAACAGCGTCTTCGAGAATTTGAACACTTTGAACTTGAAGTGATGCATCGCAAGTCGTATAATTATCTGGCCCGACGGGGTTTTAGTTATCAGGCCATTAAAACGGCTGTTGACGAACTCATTGACCGTTAAACAAGGTAGGAGAAAATTAAAACTTCGGAGATTCGTCAATCATTCCTGGATTTCTTCCAGCGTTATAACCATCGCTTGGTGCCTTCATCGCCGGTTGTTCCTTTTGAGGACCCCACCCTGTTATTCACTAATGCGGGGATGAACCAGTTCAAAGATGTTTTCACCGGTCAACGTAAAGTGCCATATACGCGGGCGGTCAGTTCGCAAAAATGCATTCGCGCCGGAGGAAAACATAACGACTTGGACAATGTTGGTTTTACCGCAAGGCACCATACTTTTTTCGAAATGCTGGGCAATTTTTCTTTTGGAGATTACTTCAAAGAAGAAGCAATCGCCTGGGCCTGGGAATGGATCACCAAGGACTTAGCCCTTCCTGTTGACAGATTATACGCCTCCGTTTACGAAACTGACGACGACGCCTTTGATCTGTGGGGAAAGATTGCCCCGGAGTTGAAAAACGGACGTATCCTACGGTTCGGAAAGAAAGACAATTACTGGTCGATGGGACCGACTGGTCCCAATGGTCCGTGCAGCGAAATTCACTATGATCGCGGTGAACGATTTGGCGCTGGCCCGGAAGATGTCGTCAACGGTGAGACCGAACGTTTCGTTGAAATATGGAACCTGGTTTTTATGCAGTTTGATACCCTGCCTGATGGGCGAACGATTGATCTCCCGAAACCATCGGTGGATACCGGCGCCGGGCTGGAACGAATAGCGGCGATTATTCAAAACGTTGATTCCAATTACGGCATCGATCTCTTTCAGGGCTTAATCAAGGCTGTATCTGATATAACGGGCGCCAAGTACAAAGATAATGTTACGTCACATCACGTTATTGCCGATCATCTTCGCGCGCTGACATTTGCCATTGCCGATGGCGCGGGAATCTCCAACGAAGGCCAGGGATATGTACTGCGACGCATCTTACGACGCGCTGCTCGACACGGGCGATTGCTCGGGATGGAAGAACCTTTCATCTATCGTCTTGTTCCGGCTCTTGTCGATCAAATGGGAGATGCTTTCCCTGAGATCAAAGAGAAACAGTCCCATGTGGAAAATGTCATCCGCGCCGAAGAAGAATCATTCGGACGCACGCTCGCGACCGGGCTGGAGTTGTTCGGTCGGATAGCATCTAAAATGAAAAAAACGGGCAGTACTGTTGTCGACGGCGAGGAGATATTCAAGCTGTACGACACTCATGGTTTCCCGTATGACCTGACAGAAGTAATGGCAACCGAGCAGGGTTTCACACTCGACCGGGAAGGTTTCGAGCGGGCAATGGCGCGACAGAAGGAACAGTCGAAGGCGGGGGGTGGCTTTGCTCAGACCGTTAACTTTGTGAAACAGTTACCGAGCTCGGAGTGGTGTCGGCTCGATTACGATGAATTAAATAGACCACTACAGACTGTAGTGAAAGAAGTTTCTTTGGACCTGGAACCTAGTCAACAGTATATAGTGTTGAAAGACACACCTTTTTATGTTGAGGCCGGCGGGCAGGTCGGTGATACGGGACGTGTCTATACAGAGTCAGGCGATTTTGAATTCGAGGTGTTGCGTTCTGTCCAGAGTGGTGACGGAATCGCTCTTTTGGGCACAGTTCTCATAGGACAGATTGAGTCGAGGGAGGAAGTCCTCGCCGAAGTCGATGTCGACCGTCGTTGGGCTATCATGCGCAACCATACCGCCACCCACTTGACACAGGCCGCGCTACGGAAGGTGCTTGGTAATCACATTAAACAATCGGGTTCCTATGTCGGACCGGATCGTTTACGCTTTGATTTCTCACATCATCAGCCGATGACACCTGAAGAGATCAATGAAGTTGAGAAAATAGTCAACTACCAAATTCTCTCTGGCATATTGGTTGATACAGAAATTATGGATGTTGAAGCCGCTCGTGCGACAGGAGCAACAGCCCTGTTTGGTGAAAAATACGGAGACACAGTGCGCGTAGTTTCGATTGGTGATTTCTCAAAAGAGCTGTGCGGCGGTACCCATGTTGTCAATGTCTCGCAGATCGGACCGTTTCTTATCACGCTGGAGACCG
>QNAG01000065.1 GCA_003641415.1 Candidatus Zixiibacteriota bacterium
TACGAATTGTTCAGCCAGTTGTATCTTGATCTTGACGCGCCGCTCTGGACAAAGATCGGCCTGACTGGTCTGGCCGCCGGTTCGGCTGTGCTGCTGGTGTCGTATGCACGTGAGAGGTTGTTTGCCTACAAAAGAGACCGCTATAAAAAGGTAAAGAAATGATTCTAACCACATGTGAGACAATAGCTGGCAAGAAGATAGTCAAGACTATCGGATTGGCTAAAGGAAACACTGTTCGCTCCAGACATGTCGGTCGCGATATAGGCGCCGTGTTCCGCAACATAGTAGGGGGGGAAGTTAAAGAGTATACGAAGCTGCTTGCCGAATCTCGCGAGCAGTCGATAGATAGAATGGCCGAGGATGCCCGCTCAAAGGGAGCTAATGCCATTATCCAAATCCGATTTACGACATCAGAGATGATGTCTGGAGCTGCCGAATTGTTGGCCTATGGTACGGCTGTGGTTGTGGAGGACGAGTAGAGTTCTACCTGTCAATCTGAAGGTGGCTTGGATAACATCGTCCTGACCCAAATCTCGACTGGCTGGTGTTCCTGTTGCATTCCTGACCTATCACCGCCTCGCATGCCTTTGCCGCCTCCTCGTCCACCCCTGGTCATTTTACTCCCATCCCCCTTGCGCCCGGATCCGTCGATTCGCTCCACACCTCGACGGTCGAAGCCGCCCCACTTGGCTCCAACACCCAGCGTCTTCCCTGTCTGAGTCACTAGGCCGTAGTGTCGTACCTCGCCCTCGGCAAGTGGTATGCTGAACTCATAATTGAAGAAGCCCTGGTCTAATGCAAAGGCAACAGCCGGACCGCTCGACCCATCAGGGGATATCGGTTTCTCGATAATCATATCTTTAACAGCGTAGGTAAATGTCTCCGCTAATGAATCGCTATGGAAGGTAGACATCCACTTCGACTGAGCACTCAATTCCTCCATTGGCGGCCCACCCCGGTAATGTATCGTAATATCCTCATCCTTGTCTCCATTGGTATTAAACCATAACGTGAGTCCTTTGGCACGAATAGACGCAGCCCACTTCGAATCGCGGAAACGCAGCAGCAAATACAGGCGTTCGTCGTCGTTAGCCAGCCCAATCGTATATCCTTTTTCGGCAAAAAAGGAAACTGGGATATCGGCCCAATCATCCATGTGCCCGTCCACCTGGATCGGCAGTGACGTCCAATGACATGTCATCTTCTGCGTATTACATCCCGAAACTATCAGACACCCCATCGCAACCAGTAGTACAGCTAACGTTTTCCACATCAGATACAATCTCCTATTCTCTCGTGATAGCATCCCATCACGCCTATATTACTGAGCCAACTGGAACCTTAGCAATTCCACAGGTCAGGAAGCTTGTTCTTCTGACAGAAGAAAGCACAAATAGTGCCGTTAGGATCGAGATGACCCTAACCTGCTTCCCGGATTTCATCTCAATGTGTAAGACAATGACAGTGGCTGAAAAGATTAATACGAGAGTGGATTACAGCTTCATGGTAGGCAGATGTCTTCAGATGTTTACATCGTCTCTGATCTGCATACACACGGCAGATAGGAATGTCTGTGATGCATAGTTGTTGGCGTCACTTTGAGCCCGTCGCGGGGGAAAGTAGGTGCTGCTATACCTTTTTCAATGACGCCAGCAAATCACGCGCTATCACAAGACGTTGGATCTCAGATGTTCCCTCGCCAATCTCACAAAGCTTGACATCGCGCCAGATACGTTCCACCGGATAAGGACCTGTATAGTATCCGATCCCGCTCAATATCTCCATAGAAGAATGAGCGGCGCGTCGTCCGACTTCTGATGCGTACAGTTTACACATGGCAGAGTAACGGCTGAATCGAATTCCGGCATCCTTGCGCTCCGAGCAATCGTAAATCATCAACCGCGCTGCTTCAATTTCGGTCGCCATATCGGCCAATTTGTGCTGGATAGCTTGATTGGCGACTATTGGTTTGCCAAATTGTTTGCGGTCGGCGGCGTACTTGAGAGCACAGTCCAAAGCTCCTTGTGCCAGACCAAGCGCCATAGCTCCGATTGAAATGCGTCCACCGTCAAGGGTAATCAACATTTGCTTGAATCCTTCACCGATTTTGCCCAGAAGGTATTCATCCGATACTCTTAGATCATCGAAATGAAGAGAGGCGGTATCGGAACCACGCAATCCCATTTTATTTTCTTTTTTGCCAACTGAGTAGCCCTCCCAACCCTTTTCGAGAATGAACGACGTAATATCTTTCTCTTTTGGATTATCGGACGTGCGAGCAGTGGCAATTGTCGCCATGGCATGGGAAGCAGATGTAATGAAACATTTGCTGCCATTAATGATCCAATCGTCACCATCTCGGATAGCTATCGATTTAGTTCCACCAGCATCAGAACCTGCCTCTGGTTCAGTTAGCCCGAATGCTATTAATTCTCCTCGGGCAGCTCGAGGGAGATATTTCATCTTCTGGTCATTGTTGCCAAATTTGAGTATTGGGAAAGCTCCTAGTGAGTTGTGGGCGGCAATTGTAATGCCGGTCGAACCGCAAACACGTGACAGTTCCTCAACAGCGATAGAGTAACTAATGGTGTCTATCGGTTCACCTCCATATTCCTCAGGGATGACCATACTCATCAAGCCCATTTCAGCCAATGGCTTCAATTGCTCGGTGGGGAACCGCTGTTCTTCATCGATAGATTTCGCCAGTGGTTCAATCTTCTCAAGAGCAAAGGCGCGGATTTTTTCTCGGTATTCGTGGTGTATTTTCTGCAGCACGGTTTAGTCTTTCAGTAAATCTTTGGAAATGACCATTCTATGAGCTTCTGAAGTTCCTTCATAAATTTCGGTTACACGGGCGTCACGGAAATAACGTTCGACAGCGTATTCCTTCATGTAACCGTAGCCGCCATGAATCTGAACGGCTTCATTGGCGACAAAATTAGCTGTTTGAGAACAGAATAATTTGGACATTGATGTTTCCCGATGGCATGGCTTGCCGGCATCCTTAAGTTGAGCAGCTCGGTACGCCAAAAGACGACTAGCGTCAATACGTGTGGCCATATCTGCCATCTTGAATTGCAATGCCTGAAAAGCGGCCAGCGGTTTACCGAACTGTTTACGTTCCTTGGAATACTTGATTGTTTCATTAAGTGCTGATTGGGCGATACCAATAGCCTGGAATGAGACGCCGATACGACCGGAGTTGAGAATAGTGACTGCCATGCGGAAGCCATTACCTTCTTCGCCAAGAAGATTTTCCTTGGGTACTTTAACATCGACAAAGCTGATTTCGCGAGTATCTGAGGCTTTGATGCCGCATTTTTTCTCCGGTTTGCCTATGCTGATACCATCCAGATTACTATCCACTACGAAACAGCTGAGCCCCCGGTGCCCTTCATCAGGATTAGTTTTAGCGAATATTATAAAAACACTGGCAAGGCCGCCGTTGGTGACAAATGTCTTGGTGCCATTTAGCAAGTAGTAATCACCTTTGTTTTCTGCGGTTGAAGAAATTGAGACAAGATCGGTTCCCGCGTTGGGTTCCGTTAGGCAATAGGAGCCAATTTTCTCACCAGTAGCCATCGGAGGAAGATACTTCTTTTTAATATCGTCATTTCCAAAAAGATTGATGATTTCACAACATAGGGAACAGTGAACAGACAGGAGAATGCCAAATCCGGCGCAAGCAGCGCTGAACTCTTCTAGAACACCAGCAAATGCGGTAGAGCTGAATCCCATGCCACCGTATTCTTCCGGTACAGTAAAGCCAAGGTAGCCCAATTCTCCGCATTCTTTGATTAACTCTTTTGGAGTTTCAGCTTTTTCGTCCATTTCCTCGGCTTGTGGATAAAGGCGCTTCTCGGCAAATTCCCTCGCCATCTGCTTAAACTCAAGCTCTTCTTCAGAGAGATTAAAATCCATGATTTATTTCCTTACTTGCTATAGTTGTAAAATCCACGACCGGTTTTACGACCGAGATAACCTGCCTGAACCATTTTTTTCAACAGCGGACAGGGACGATACTTAGGATCTCCGAGACCACTATGTAGGACTTCGAGAACAGCTAAACATACATCCAGACCAATGAAATCGGCCAAAGTGAAGGGACCCATCGGGTGAGCCATACCAAGCTTCATTACTGAGTCGATAGCCTCGATTGTCCCCACGCCTTCCATATGTGCAAAGATGGCTTCGTTGATCATTGGTATCAGAATACGGTTAGCGATGAATCCGGGGAAATCGTTTACCAATACCGGCGTCTTACCAAGTTTTTTGGACAACTCCTCGATTAATGCATAGGTCTCGTCGGAAGTTGCGATACCACGAATTAGTTCGATAAGTTTCATCATTGGTACCGGGTTCATGAAATGCATACCAATAAACATATCCGGACGCTTGGTGGAGGCGGCAAGTTGTGTGATTGGTAGTGAAGATGTATTAGAGGCAAAATAGACATCAGAACCGCAGATATCATCGAGTTTTTTAAAAATGTCGAGTTTGAGATCAAGGTCCTCGGTTACTGCCTCAATTACAAGTTGGGTGTCCTTCGCCGATGTTAGGTCAGTGCTGGTATGGATACGGCTTAGGGCTGCCTTTTTGTCGTCCTCGGTGATTTTCTCCTTCTTAATCATGCGATCCAAGCTCTTTGTGATAACAGTGATCGCACGGTCGAGAAATTCCTGCTTGATGTCAATCAGTTCAACTTCGTATCCGGTTGAGGCGAATACCTGAGTGATACCGTTGCCCATCGTACCACAGCCGATTATGGCTACCTTTTTTATGTCATCAATGTTCATTATTATTTTTCCTTTATTCTTTTAGCACATTTCAATGGACATCGCCACGGCATTGCCGCCACCGAGACAAAGAGTTGCGAGACCGGTCTTCAGTCCACGATCCTTCAGAGCATAAATAAGTGTGGTCAGGACACGTGCGCCTGATGCTCCTATCGGATGTCCCAGAGCTACTGCGCCGCCATGTACATTGACCCGCTCCCAGTCCCAGCCGAGTTCTTTGCCGTCAGCCAGAGCCTGTACCGCAAATGCTTCATTAGCCTCGATCAGGTCAAAGTGGTTGATGTCCACATTCATTTTCTTCATCAGTTTCTGTACGGCATAAATAGGTGCGAAAAACAATTCTTCGGGCTTGGTCCCGGCGACTGCATAGTCAATGATCTTTGCTAATGGTGTTAGCCCATTGTCCTTTAGATACGTGCCGGACACAACCACCGTAGCAGAACAACCATCGTTAAGACCGGGAGAATTACCGGCGGTGACGGTGCCGCCCTTCTCAAAAGCAGGACGAAGTTTTGCTAACTTCTCGACAGAGATACCGGGGCGCGGGCCTTCATCTTTATTAAAGATGACGGGATCACCCTTGCGCTGCGGAATCTCGATGGGGAATATCTCAGCGTCGAACTTACCAGCTTCCTGGGCCGCAAGAGCCTTAAGGTGAGAATTGGCTGCAAACTCATCCTGCTCTTCACGTGTGATCCCCGTTTTCTTTTGGGTTAGTTCTGCAGCTACTCCCATGTGGAAATCGTTGAAACTGTCCCACAAGCCATCAGAAATCATGATATCTATCAGCTTCTGATGTCCGAATTTTGTGCCTCGTTTGGTGGCTGCGGGTATTATCATCGGGGCGTTAGACATCGATTCCATACCGCCGGCGAGTATGACATTCTGGTCGCCCGCCCGAATCGATTGGGCTGCTAACATTACTGCTTTCAAACCTGAGCCACAGACCTTGTTAATGGTCATTGCTGCTACTTCTGGCGGTAAGCCTCCATGAATAGCTGCCTGACGAGCAGGAGCCTGGTTGGAACCGCCCTGCACTACTTGCCCCATGATAACTTCTTCAATATCGACAGGGTCAACTCCCGACCGAGCTAGCGCTTCTTTCACCGCGAAAGCGCCCAATTGAGGAGCTGTAAAGGCAGAGAGATGGCTATGAAGAACGCCGATTGCGCTTCGGCAGGCCGACACTATGTAGGCTTCGTTTTGTTCTGACATATTCGTTTCCTCCATATTTTGTTATGTCTTGTACAATTATAGCGAAACTATATTAATGAAACTATAGTAGGAAAGCAAGTGAATGATTTCACGAAAAAATAGCAGCAAATTTATCGTAAATTCTTCTATTTGATAAATCCGATCTGTGTTTTTGTCTTGCATCCTATCAATAATATCAATTATCATTTTATAAAGATAACGATTGTCAATTGACTGGAGATTGAATAATGAAAACTTTGCAGATTACATTAGCACTGGTTTTAGTTCTGGCGATGGGTGTTTCCGCTCAGTTACCAAGCAAACCATTTAATGTCTATGTTGGTGCCGGAATAACACTTCCAGATCAACCTGATAGGTTCAAGGATGTTTACAATATGGGCCTTCACGGTACAGCCGGTTTGGGATTGAATGTAGCCCCAATGATTCAACTCGTCGGGAAGCTCGGCTATCATGGATTTGGCATGGACAAAGATGATTACGGTAGCATCGAAGCTGTAGCTGGAGTTGATGGAGGAACATTTACAGTATTTACTTACGGGGTCGATGCCAGAATCTCCATTGGCGCACCGTTGGTACCTGTCAAGCCGTTCGGCTTTGTGGGGCTTGGCATGGCGAGTCTTGTTATTTCTGAGATAACCGCTGATACGAACCCATTGTCAGAGTGGAGCTCCTCGAAACTTTATTACAATTTCGGGGGAGGGCTTGAGTTTAAGACAGGACCGGCACTGACTTTCTTCATTCAGGCAGCATATATCAGCATTGCCGGGGATACTGATGCTAAAGCATTTGGCGGTACCGATAACAGAATTGTAATGATTCCAATTTCATTGGGCTTGAAGTTCTGAGAGTAGGCGGAGTAGATTTTTTAACTCATACTTCCATGATTTTGATATCACCAATAAAACTATTGGCGGCGATATAAAGACGCTTATCAGCAGAAGCGTAATCGGGAGACTGAACATCAAGATTGTTGCCAAAACCGGTAGCTCTCTTACCAATTATTTCAACGTCGCCAATGAAATTGGAGCAATGTGCAAACATCTTCAAATCTGGTGGAATCAGAATCCGGCAATCTCCAATGAAACCGGAGATGATCATTCGGTTAAGACCATCAGCAAGTATACCCCCATGCACCTTTATTTCGACATCGCCAATCCCTGAAGAAACCTCCACGCTTTGCAAGTTCATATCTTTACAGTCCACGTAGGTATCTCCAAACAGCTTGTTGAACCGGGTACTTCTCGCCGGACCAGAGGAGGAGTAGGTCTGGCTACCTGATGACATCTTTGATTTGGGATCAGCATCATTAGTGTGATTGGATGACTCGTATCCCGTTTTAGAGCTATAGGTTCCATAAGTGTGAGTGTCGGAAGTTGCATCTGTTGATTTCTGGGATGGTGAATAGTACTCATCCTTATGTCTTTTACGGACAATCAACCAGCCTCCAAGCGCAATCAAACCAAGTGGAAGAAGATACCTGGCCATGTTGTTGATGCCAAAGATATCAGGAGCAATCGTTCTTAACACCAAAAAGCAGCCAATTATTATCAGAATGATGCCAAATGTATTACGATTTTTATTCATAACATAAGCTACCTGTTTTTTCCAACAGCTACTTTTAATATACGCAATATTATTGTATCGGTTGCGGTTGGCAAGTTTTTAGAAGTTGGTATTTTAGTTTACACCTCTTGACTTTAACCGGAGTGAGTTCTTTATTCATCGCAATTTGAAAATTGTTGGGTTTAATAGTCAGCTATAGAAAGGAAGAGCAATGCCGCGTTCACTATGTCAAATTACAGATTTCACTTCCGAGGAAATCAAACAGGTTTTTGACCTATGTGCAGGGATGAAAAAGGGAGAGATATCCCCCAAACCGCTGCAGGGGAAATCAGTTGCCTGCATATTCACCAAAGCGTCTCTCCGAACCAGAATCTCTTTCGAAGTAGGTATCAGCGAGCTTGGTGGAAATGCAATCTATGTTACTGATAACGAGATAAAACTTGGCCAACGGGAAAGTGTGGCTGATGCTGCCCGGGTTCTTTCCCGATATGTGGGACTGATCATGATTCGCACATTTAAGCAATCGGATGTTGAAGAATTAGCCAAATACGCTTCAGTCCCTGTTGTCAATGGATTGACCGATCTCGTTCATCCATGCCAGATTCTCGGGGATTATTTTACAGCAATGGAGCATCTTGGGTCGAAAGATAGGTACAAGATTGCCTATGTTGGTGATGGAAACAATATTACCAATAGCTGGCTGAATCTGGCCACGCGAATTCCTATTGATTTCCGTATCGGTACTGCTGCTAACTGTACACCGGATGCTGATCTTTTAGAAAAAGCCAGGAATAATAGTGACAGTAGTATTCTATTGACTGAAGACCCTAAAGAAGCCGTTGCCGGTGCCGATGTAGTCTATACAGATGTTTGGGCCTCTATGGGCGAGAAACATCTGGCAGAGGAGAAAGCGAGTAGGTTAAAGAAATATCAACTCAACAGCTCTCTGTTGGCTCTGGCTGATCCGAATGCGATAGTGATGCACTGTTTGCCGGCGGAGCGTGGGCGTGAAATTACCGATGAGGTAATGAATAGCCCACAGTCGGTAGTTTTCGACGAAGCCGAGAACAGACTTCACATTCAGAAAGCGATAATGGCTTTCTTGCTGAGATGACATCGGTTGGGCGGCTGTAGCGGGCAGAAGCTGAATGACAAAGAAAGGAGACGCATATGCGTTCCCACAAACTCATGCTTCTACTGGGAACAGTCGTTATCGTGACTGCCTGTATGCTATTCATCGGTTGTTCAGATGATGAAACATCTACGGGTACTGTCGGCAATCTCAACGATCCGGAGTTCTTGGAAGTGCATGGACAGGTGTCTGAACTTGTCGATTCAACTCTTACATGGTTCAGTGAAGGATTGGGATCAATGAGTCATGTGTTGGGTGATAGTATGATCAACCCAATTTACTATGGTCCGTCTGGTCCTGATGCAAAAACCGATTCTTCCAGCGTTGCGTATATAAACGGCTGGCACATTATCTATTTTGCGTATAACGCAGGGGACTATTACACAGTCCAAGTCGATTCAATTCAGTTCCGTAATGGTGAAATCTACCAGCAGAATGTAAGCGGTCTGGATGCTATACGCTTCAGGCACAATTGGCAGTATGATGTTCTGGATACTACTGCTACTCACTGTAACTACACAACCAATACAAATTTCTCCTTTGATAATTTGGACCAAGGACAATGTACCGTGACTGGAATTTGCAACTGGATAGCCAACTCCAAACAGGTTTGGGCAGACTCAACTGTTTGGAGACAGTTTAATGTGGATGTTGACATTACAAGCGGAAAGATAGACAAAACCGGTTCTGGTTGGGCGCAGGGATGTCCCAGATCGGGAAATATTTCAGCTGATGTTGCTATGATCTATCAAAAGAATGAAAGTGTCCCGGACACTACAAACTGGAATGTCAATATCTCTTTTAACTATGGTGTAGCCAGTACTACTGTTACCTGTGGTGATGTAACCTGGTCTTATTCCTGCCGCGAATGTTGGGCTCCTCAATAAGTAGAAAAACTAAAGAGATTATTTCCACTGACCCGGTCGATTTCGTCCGGGTCTTTTCTTGTTATAGTAGTTAGCCAGGATTTTCATACTTGTTCTTGCTGTTACAGATCCTCTTTGAATAAACTTACAATAACGATTACCGCCAGTTGACAAAGAACCACTGTTCATGTACATATGACGCATGAAAGAAATATCAAAATACTCAAACTGTTTTGTCTGTGGTGACAAGAACCCTCAAGGATTGGCGGCTCGCTTCTATTATGATGGCCAGCAAGCTATAACCGAGATTGTGGCTACTGAACAATTCGAGGGATACCGTGATATATACCACGGTGGCATTATCTCAGCGTTGCTTGACGAGGTAATGATTAAGGCCATCCTGGCGATAGATCGCTTTGCCGTGACAGCTGAAATTACAGTGCGCTTCCTGAAACCAGTGAGGATCAACAGTAAGCTGATTTTCGTCGGAAAAGTAGTTAAATCAAAGGGGAGAGTGTTCCTGACCGAGGGAGAGGTCAGGGATAAGTCCAATGAAATCTATGCTACCGCCACCGGAAAGTATATAGAAGCACGGACAGAGCTACGTCGAGAGCTTATGAAATCTCTTGATTAAATTTCGGAAGAGACTCCGGCATAAGACTTGCTTTATGCTGGGTATGGGTAAGAAAACATCTTTCTTGAAATGCTACACCGCCACCTTCAATGGCAATCTGGTTGACCCTTACCTTGCTAATATGGGTTTTGCCAGCGGGATGATCAGTTTTGCCATACCGGATTTTGGTGTTTTGTTTAGATGTCGTGCCCATGGATCCAAAATTGATCTGGAATTTGGAGCTTTCTTTGCCTTGCTCGGGTTTTTAAAAACGAGACTAAGCGATCAGGATATTAAAGCAGTACAGATTATGTCATCAAATCCTGAGTTTGTTTTTTCATTCTCCGGCAAGAGGCAAAGTCTCGCCCAAGATAAGGAACGGGCACGCCTTCTTCTGGAATACAGCAGGGAATATGTACTTGCTATCAGTTATGTTAAATCGATTGAAAATAGGGCACTATTATCACCTACTGATTATGCCTCTTTGCCTTCACACATTGAAATTGAATTGAAACCAGACCCATCAGACACTCAAAAATCTGGCTTCAAACCAATCCGCAAGGGTATCAGGCTATAAAAGACAACAGATGCATGATAATGCGTAGCTATATGCATATAGTTGCATACTTATTGACTATGTATTTGTAAGATACTCCCTAATGAACTGCCAGAACATATTGTTAGACTATGAGTTGTGACGATCAATACCGTCTGTAAATTCTATTCGGAAATAGGGCAAGGAATTTGCTCACTAAACTCTTAGATAAATGTATTTTTGAAGCTACAAAACAGAATGAGGTAGTAAATGAAACGGTTTTTAACTGGAGCAATCATCTGTGCAATTCTTCTTTTTATACCATCGCAATCATTTTCATTTGTTTTGGGAATTGACTATTCTGAGAATATTTCGAATTATGGTATTGATGCTCCAGGGTTCAATTATGTTTCAAATATCTCATTTATGAACGGTAAGATCGGTTGGCTCCAAACTGAAACTTGGGGGCATAGTCTTAGTGAGAGTTTCATGACAGTCCCTGATGATTATACGGTGAACAACGCTACTCTTGAGATATCTGGTTGGAGGTATGTCGGATTCGGTGTTGATATTGTTGAGGTTGGCGGAGTTTTCCAATGGACAGGATATGACGGTTGGCGTTGGGTTGGCGAGATGGATAATATCCTGGATATTACGGATATCGATTTCAGTTACTGGAATTCAAGTCCTTTGAATATTTCTATGACGCCGGTTTTCGATATGGGACTTTGCTTGGAAAGCTCTATTTTGTCGGTAGACTATGATTTGGCAGGCACGCCTTCAGAAGCCATCCCTGAACCATCAACATTTCTGATGCTCAGTCTTGGTATTTTTGCGGCAGCGGTTGTTCTTAGATTCCGTTGAGGTTAATCTCAATTTCCCGGCTACTTTTCTTCAGTTTTTCAGCGACATCTCTGAATAAGGTTAAGAGTTGCATCAATGGATTGGAAATCTTTTACCAATCTGGCTCATTAGTTTTTTTCTTAGTACAGTGTATTTAGATTCCAAAGAAGAAGCACAAGTCTGTTTTTGCTGATTGCTAAAAATGTGTTCGATCGTCGGACGTATCGGCTGGGATCAGATCATCATTTCGCTGGTAAAGTCCTGCAGATGGATGAAGGTGACAGGTTGTGGTTGGCTGGTTCCCTTCGATGAACACTTCGTTTCGAACATTAACACAGCGATCAGTGGCTATTTCTCCTGATTCCAAACAGACATCAAGGTGTACAATGCCCTCTGGTTCTTCAAAGTCAATGACCGGCAGGGAATCATGAGCGGCTATCATGAACTCAGTCCATACAGGCACTCCATTCTTAGCGCCATCCTGATTTTTCCCAAGCGATATTTTAGTGTCAAACCCAATCCATACGCCAGCTGTAATCTGTGGCGTATAACCAACAAACCAGTTATCGCAGAAGTTACTAGATGTTCCAGTCTTTCCTCCGGCCGGACGGGTGAAACCCATCCATCGAGAACGGCGGCCAGTACCATTTTTTACAACGGACTGCATGAGACTTGTCATGATAAATGCTGTTTGTGCTGACAACACCTCTTCTTTTTCAACAGCGCTGTTGTCCTCCACTACTCGGCCATACCGATCGATGATCTTATGAATCA
>QNAG01000066.1 GCA_003641415.1 Candidatus Zixiibacteriota bacterium
ACCGGTTTTTTGAACGATGGCTGGACCGGGGTAGCATCGGCAATATGCGTAAAACGCTCGTGGTCCGGATTGATTTTTTCTATTGGGTTCAACTCGCGTTGTGGGACATCGGCTAGTGCGCTGATCGCCAGCAAAAGGCAACCAATAATAGTTATGACGGTTAGGTTTCTTGACATGTTACTTCTCCACGTACACCAAAAGCCAACTTGCTACGTCCGGGGCAGAATTGCCACAAGGCCGGCTTGGTTGTGTATTTCGACAAGTATATTTATAATATAAGCAATTGTCCCACAGCAGCCAACAGATTTATGGGGGAAGAAGCAGTGTGTTTGAAATTATTTACTCGGTGCGGAAATGACCTTTGTCAACGAGTTCTTCCTGTTTGCGTATCAGTTTGCGAACAGTTCCATAGCGAGGGCGGACTACCTGAAACACAATAAACGATGCTATTACAAAGATCACAGTTTCTCGAAATCGTCCTGTAAGAAAAAAATAGACTGGTCCCAGAAGCGCTATTCCAGCAATCTTCTGAAACATAGGTCGCGCTATTTCTCGCAACCCCGATATAATATCCTGCTCGAATGTTTCACGTCGCAGAATCAATGGTTGTCTCAGCTTTTTTATAGCCGGCAACAGCGCTGCCGCAACCATTATCAACCCCAACCCACAAAAAATATAGAAGAGGGGATTAGCCCAGGTTCCGACAATATTCGCAACGTTCCCTTTTTGATTGAAAAAGTAACAGATCAGCAGAAGCGCTCCGGGGAGCGCCACATTAACACCCAGGCCATAATAGAGTAATTTTGCGATGATACGAGTCAGGTCATACTTGTCGGTCGAAAAATCCACTGTCATGTTACCTCACTTTTTTGGAGAAATCGTCGAAAATTTTCCTCGCCCGGCCAATGAACAAACGACCAGCATATACCAATAGCATAAAACACAAGCATGCGCCAGAGATCACCCGACACCAGGAAGATAACTAACCCCATGATATGGGAGCTTTCTACGAAAGCCAGCTTTGTTAGTGTTGTGATCGTGAACATCTGAGAGGCCGACATTGTAGAGTTAGACTGTTGTTGAAAGTTGCGGCGTTGTGTTTTCTCTATAATGGGCAAAAACAACGGCGAAAGGGCTGCAACAATAATCATAATATAAAAAGCAAGGTCAGCCTCAGCGGCGATAGGTTCCCCGGTCTGCAGCCAAAAAAACGCTATGGCAAGATAGATAACCGGCGCTACTATCAGCATAGCTACCGCAATCAGGCGAGTTTTATGGAGTTCCCTGGTCTGGGCATCATCAAGTGGAATCAATTGAGTTGCTCCTTTCCCTTGCGTACGTGTGCGAAGAACTGCCGCATCAGCGCCGCTATTTCGTCGGCCATGACACCGCCGATGATTTCTATACGGTGATTAAGTCTCTGGTCGGTAGGGATTTCGAATATCGATCCACATGCGCCAAACTTGGGGTCTTTGGCGCCAAAGACAATAGTCTTGATCCGCGATAGCACCGCCGCTCCGCTGCACATGGCACACGGTTCCAGCGTTGAAAACAGCGTACAGTTTTCCAAGCGCCAGTCGCCGAAGTGGTTATACGCCGCCGAGAGCGCAATCATCTCGGCGTGGGCGCTGGCATCGTGAAGTTGCCGGGTTCGATTGTGGCCGCGCCCGATGATGCGATTATCGAAAACGACAACCGCCCCCACAGGTACCTCATCTTCCTCATAGGCCAGTTCGGCTTCGCGCAACGCCATAGCCATAAAATGTTCGTGCTTGTCGGTTATCACGTGAGGAATATAGTCGAGAGTATAAGCCCCGCCAACTTGTTTTTAAGGCGAATGCTATATCTATATCAGACTTATACCAAGTTGTAAAAGCCCGGATCAATTTATAATCTGAGATGCAGTTGCTGATATGATAAGGGAGTTGAGGAAATCAAGGTCCTGCCAGTGATGTTTGCCATCATGCGATGCCAGAATATCATCAATGGTCGTTACAAAATTTATTTCAATGACCGCAGACGATTAATTATCACAAAATCAAGCCATTGCTACTACTACTTATGACCCTCTTTGTATACACGTATACGGTTGCGGGCTCGCTCGATAGCTTCCCGGATCGATGGTAGATCAATATCTGTTTCAGCTTTACCCGCAGAGACGAGCCGATTTTTCTCTCGTTCATAGGCAACTTGAGCACGCTCGATATCAATCTCGTCAGCCCGTTCGACTGCCTCAGCGAGAATCGAGGCCTTGTTATTGGATACCTCGAGGAAACCACCAGATACAGCCATCAAGTTGATCGTATTATCAGCATCCCGAAACTCAATCCGTCCGGGTATCAGAGCCGTTATCAGTGGGGCATGATTAGACAGAACGCCCAGATATCCTTCAGTTCCGGGTACAACAAGCGATTTTATTTCAGCCTCGAAAAAGATTTTCTCTGGTGTTACTATTGAAAGTAGAAACATACTACTCTACTTATTTCTTTGATTTCTCGTAGCGTTCCAGGACTTCATCTATACCGCCGGTCATGTAGAACATTTGCTCAGGAATGTGGTCCAGTTCTCCGGAGATTATCATCTTGAAACCCTTGATAGTATCCTCGATTTTGACATACCTGCCTTCGCTACCGGTAAATGCCTCAGCTACGAAGAACGGCTGTGACAGGAATCTCTGGATTTTCCGGGCTCTGAGGACAATTTCTTTGTCCTCTTCCGAAAGTTCATCCATACCGAGAATGGCGATGATGTCTTGTAAGTTCTTGTAGCGTTGCAGAATCTGTTGAATCTCACGAGCAATCTGGTAGTGTTCTTTTCCCACAACACCCGGATCGAGAATGCGCGATGTGGAATCCAGTGGGTCCACAGCAGGGTAAAGACCAAGCTCTGCAATTTGACGCGACAACACGGTAGTAGCATCAAGATGTGCAAATGTTGTAGCCGGCGCCGGATCGGTCAGGTCATCAGCCGGCACATAGATAGCCTGCACGGAAGTGATGGAGCCTGATGTTGTGGAAGTAATTCGTTCTTGAAGGCCGCCCATCTCAGTACCAAGTGTCGGCTGATAACCTACAGCCGAAGGCATACGTCCCAACAATGCCGAAACTTCAGAACCGGCCTGGACAAACCGGAAGATATTGTCAATGAACAACAGCACATCCTGTCCCGCCTCGTCGCGGAAATACTCTGCCATAGTCAGACCCGAGAGAGCGATTCTCAGACGTGCACCCGGGGGCTCGTTCATCTGGCCAAACACCATTGCGGTACGTTTGATAACTCCCGATTCTGTCATCTCAAGCCAGAGATCATTGCCTTCACGAGTACGCTCTCCAACTCCACAGAACACTGAATAGCCACCATGATGCGTGGCGATATTGTGAATCAACTCCTGGATAATAACTGTTTTGCCTACACCGGCACCGCCAAACATACCAACCTTACCACCTTTGAGGTACGGTTCGAGCAGGTCAATTACTTTTATACCTGTCTCGAACATTTCAGCATGAATGGCTTGCTCCTCGAAGGAAGGAGCCTCTCGATGGATTGGCATGCGCTTAGTTTCATCGGGGAGATCACCCTTGGAATCAATCGTTTGTCCGAGTAAATTAAAGACGCGCCCCAGAACTTTTTCACCAACCGGGACGGTTATTGTGGTACCGACATCAACAGCTTCCATACCACGCACCAAACCATCAGTTGACGCCAGCGCAACGCATCGGACGATATTGTCGCCGATGTGCATTGCAACTTCGACCGTTAGATCGATTTTATTTTCTTTATCGACAATCTTGATGGCGTTCAGGATATTAGGTAAAGCACCGGCACGAAACTCGCAGTCGACAGTAGGGCCGATTACCTGAACAACCTTTCCAATGTTTTCAGCCATTAGGCAAACTCCGCATATATCTGGGCATTATTTTTTTCATATCCTATCAGGACTAACCTTTCAGCGCCTCAGCTCCGGAAACAACTTCAAGCAGTTCCTTAGTAATCTGTGCCTGGCGCGCTTTATTGTAATCCAGGGTTAAACCGTCTATCATTTCACCGGCGTTCTTTGTCGCCGCATTCATAGCAATCATGCGGCTGCCGTGTTCACTGGCGAAGGAATCCGTCAGAGCTGTGACCATCTTTGTTGTGGCATAGCCGGGCATAAGCGCTTCATAGATGCGCTCTGCATTTGGTTCGAAGATATAATCAGCAGTTCCTCCGGATTTACTCTCATCATTCTTCTCTGGTGGAACAATAGGCAAATACTTCTCCAAAGTTGGCTGGAACTTCGCCATAGAGACAAAGCGAGTGTACAGCAGCGAGATTTCATCAGTTTTGCCCAGTACAAAGCGAGTAGTCAAAAAATTGACCAGCGTTTTAGCCTTGTCATAGTCGAGAGAGCCACCCCAGTCTCCGTAGTACTCAGCAATGGAGAACTGCCGGCGCTTGAAAAAGCCATTACCCTTCTTGCCGACTATCACCAGTTCGGTTTCAATATCCTTATTTTCAGAAAGCCAATGTATAGCCTGACGGATGATATTAGAGTTAAAACCACCACAGAAACCACGATCGGAAGATACCATAACCAAGGTTTTTTTCTTTATTTCTCGTTCTTCAAAATAGGGATGGATTATTTCACCTGTCGAACCAGCAGCCAGATTAGACAGCATTTCTTCCATCTTGATTGCGTATGGACGAGCCTGCTCTACACTTTGCTGGGCTCGGCGCAGTTTAGCCGCCGCTACCATCTCCATAGCACTTGTAATTCGTCGTGTCGATTTGACCGACTTTATTCTATTTTGTACATCACGAAGCGTTGGCATCTATATCGCCTGATCTGTTTTCAGATTACTGTTCGAGGAGAACTATTCCGCCTTGAACTGTTCCTTAAAGGCTTTGATAGCTTTTATCAGTTCGCCTTCAATCTTTTCAGTGAGCATTTTCTCCTCATTGAGCAAATGTTCAATATCCGGGTAATTTTTATTACAGAAAGCCAGAAATTCTTTTTCGCAACGGCCAATGTCATCCGTGGGAACATCATCAAGATAACCATTAGAACCTGCCCAGATGATCATTACCTGTTGGGATACCGGTATTGGTTCATACTGCCCCTGCTTGAGCAGCTCTACCATTTTTTGGCCACGGTTTAATTGTTGAAGGGTTGCCTTATCCAGATCGGAGCCGAACTGTGTGAATGCTTCCAGCTCGCGGAACTGGGCAAGGTCGAGTTTCAAACGACCGGCCACGTTTTTGGCTTTCATCATCTTGGTCTGAGCATTTCCACCTACACGAGAAACTGAGATCCCGACATTAATAGCCGGACGAACACCAGAGAAGAACAGCTCGGACTCAAGGAATATCTGGCCATCGGTAATCGAGATCACATTAGTCGGAATATAGGCTGATACGTCACCAGCTTGTGTTTCAATAATCGGGAGTGCAGTCAGGGAGCCACCACCCAATGCATCTGAAAGTTTCGAGGCACGTTCCAGAAGACGAGAGTGACAATAAAAAATATCTCCAGGGTAAGCTTCACGTCCCGGCGGACGTCGCAGCAATAGGGATAACTGGCGGTATGACTGTGCTTGTTTGGAAAGGTCATCATATATACATAGGGCGTGCTTGCCGTTATACATGAATTCCTCCCCCATGGCACAACCGGCATAGGGAGCGATATACTGCAATGGCGCCGGATCAGTTGCGCTGGCTGAAATTACCGTCGTGTAGTCCATAGCGCCGTGCTTGCGGAGTGTCTCCACCACCTGAGCTACGGTCGAAGTCTTCTGACCGATAGCCACATAGATGCAGGTCACATCTGTATTCTTCTGATTGATAATCGCATCCAGTACCAGCGCTGTTTTCCCTGTTTGGCGATCACCGATTATCAACTCGCGCTGTCCGCGACCGATGGGAATCATTGAGTCAATAGCTTTCAGGCCGGTCTGCAATGGTTCTTTCACTGGCTGACGCTCAACTACACCAGGCGCTTGTCCTTCGATAACCCGAAACTTGTCGGTTACTATTGGACCTTTACCATCCAGTGGTTGACCGAGCGGGTTGACAACGCGACCGAGGAGAGCTTCACCAACCGGCACCGAAGCCACTCGACCAGTACGGCGAACAGTATCACCCTCTTTGATCTTGGTATCGGAACCGAAAATAGCAACGCCGACGTTATCTTCTTCCAAATTGAGCACAATGCCCATAATGTCGCCGGGGAATTGGATAAGCTCAGACATCTGGGCATCCTCAAGACCCCAGATTCGAGCTATACCGTCGCCCACCTGGAGCACTGTTCCGACAGACTCCATTTCGAGCTTGGTCTCGTACTTCTCCAGCTCTTTCTTGATTACTGATGATACTTCTTCAGGGTTGAGACCCATCACCAAACTCCTGTATTTACATCAAATTCTTTTCTAACATCACGACATGCAGAGCATGTTTCTCGTCGGACCGACGTCACCGAAGCTGACACCTCTCATTTGCTGTCCATGCAAATGCCAGCCCAATTATCAGCGGAGAGCCACTTTCAGATAGCTAAACCGCATTGTATTAATAAACCGAACTAAACTACCTTAACCTTAGCCAATTGCTTCTTTATCATCTCCAGTTCATGATGTACTGAACCATCGATGATTTCGTCGTGCAGAATCACAATCATACCACCAAGGATACCGGCATCGACCTTCACTTCAAGCTGGACAGTCAGATCGGTCTTGGCAGCCAAACGGGTAATTAGATTCTGACGCTGGTCATCATCTAAAGGATTAGCTACAATCACTGTAGCTCGAGCAATCCCTTTCTCGGCCTCAACCAACCTGATAAAATCATCAATAATCTTAGCCAAATGAGCCATGCGATGTTTCACAATCAGAACGACCAGGAACTCAATGAACAAACGTTCCAACCTTTTCCCGAAGACATCACGCATCAAGGCTATCTTATTTTCTTCAAGCACTTGAGGCGCCTTGAGGAAATTCAATAGGGTATTATCCTTCTCAATAAACTTTCTCAAGTCCTCGAGTTGCTCATAAGCTATGTCTATAAGACCCTTTTCCTGGACGGCCATAAACAACGCCTGAGCGTACTTTCGAGCGACTTCCTGTGCTAACATAGGCGGTTTTTTTTAGGCTTTCTCCACGTTTTCGATGAAGTGGCCAATAAGCTCACGATTTTTTTGATTATCGAGTTTTTCCATAAGAATCTTCTCGGCTGCAGTCATCGTGATAGCGACCATTTCGTCTTTTAACTGGATCTTGGCTTTTGTGATGTCCCGCTTGAGATCGGCCTTGTTCTTGGCTTCGATTTCGCGGGCTTTGGCATGAGCATCACTCTCGATTTTGGAGGCTATTTTTTTACCCTCGTTCACCGCCTCGACCAGTTTGGCCCGACGTTCGCTGTCGATATCCCTCAACTTGGACTCGTACTCGGCTCTAAGCTCATTTATTTTGGCCTTTTCGTCCTCGATTTTCTGGAACTCATCAGTAATCTTTTGGCGTCGTTCTTCCAGAATGGACAGTATCGGTCCCCAGGCATAGCGCTTGAGAATCCACACTGTAATAAGGAAACCTACAGCGTGCGTTAGTAGTTGTTGCCATACTACATCCATTAGTACTCCCTGACTTTCTTTAGTACGTTCTCTCTATCGAGACAGGTACTTAAGACGAAACAGGTTAGTTGCCAATTTTACCGCTGGCCAAGATGAAAACAATAAATACGTAGATAGTCAGCGCCTCGATAAAAGCGGCGCCGATAATCATCGCGGTCTGGATCTTTCCAGCAGCTTCCGGCTGACGACCAATGGCTTCCATTGCTGCACCAACAGCTTTGCCAATACCCAGACCGGAACCGATAGCGGCCAGCCCAACGGCGAGTGGGGCGGCCAGAGCAAGTGTTGCCTGATAATCCATTACATCCTCCTAAAAACTACTTGTATATATATTTCTTTTTCTCATTTCTATTATCATAGCCTCAATGAGCGTGTTCCTCATGAGGCAACATCATCAAAATATATATGGTCGAAAGCAATGTAAACACGAGTGCCTGAATAGTCGATAGCAGCAGCCCGAGAAAATAGAAAGGCAACTGCAATGGTATCCCAACGGGAGAGAAGGCTAGGATGGCAATACCTAATCCGACGAAGACAGCGATAAGCGTATCCTCGCCGGTGATATTACCAAAAAGACGCAAGGACAGGCTAAACGGTTTGGCCAGCTCGCCAATTACGTGCACTGGGAACATGAGAGGCACCATGCACCAACCGATTACATCGACGGGGCTTCCAGCCAGATGGTGTAAATAGCTACCAATACCAAGCCGTTGAATTCCTGTCCATTGTGCGTACAGAAAAACTAAAATGGCCAGCGAGGCAGTGATACTGAGACTCGTCGATGGGGAATGCCCCAGTGGAATCATCCCAATCCAGTTGTTAATCAGGATATAGAAGAATAGTGTTCCTAAAAACGGCAGGTATTTCTTCGTATCATTACCCAGAATTGAATAGATGAAGTTGTACATCCCTTCGACCATCATCTCAATTGCATTCTGGAATGGTCCGGGAATCATCTGACGCTTGCGATAAACCGACATAGCCACGATGACCATGAACAAAGCCACTGCCAATGCAAAAATAACATTGACCCATTCATTGACCGGACCATGACCACCGGTCAACAAACTAACCAGATTGGGCAAGTGGGGCGCACCGCCCTCGTGTCCACCCGAGTGCTCTCCCGCTTCACCACCAGAAGCGGTGGCGACCAGCCACGGGCCAAACCTGGCAGCAGTAACAGTAATCACCTGCCCATAGTATAGAAGCATTAAAGTGCCTCTTGCATGTTTTCATCTTTTTGGGCCTTGGCATCTAATCCAAAAAGTGCCCGACCAATAACCTTCAAAGTCACCACGCCGAGTAACACCGAAAAACCTATGATCAAATGGATTGGATCGAAAACCGGAACTTTCAAAAGGAAATAGCCGGATACATACAGCAAAGGAAACTTCAGCAGTACCAAACCAGTGACCTTGACCTTATCCACCTTATCGGGTCTGATCGCTGCTCTTACCAACGCAGATAGAAACATCAGGTTGACCATCGACCAGACCCCCCCCGATAGAATCGCCAGAGCCGGATAGATCCCAAGATAATATAAGCAAAATGACAGAATTACCAGAAGAACAACTCCTGTAGTGCGGAGCGTGCGATCGATAAAATCAAGTCCGAGGTTCTGTATCATTATCGCTATTATTCTCCGATGAGGACGCCTTTTTTACCAGCCCATAAATTTCAATACCTGCTGCGGCAATTCCTAAAAGCACACCCAGAGCAGATAGATAAGGGCTGGTTCCAAACTTACCATCAAACCACCAACCGATTCCATATCCAATTAAGGGACCAGCCAATAATAATCCTGGTACCGCCGTATACAGACCAATTTGACGAATATCCCGGCGTGACTTATTGTCTGATCCGGGTTTCATCAAGCTCATATTGGCCTTATTCGAAACATTCGATTGATAACTTAACTTATTGATTTTATTCAAGTCAATATAATATTTTTCATAAGTTCGCTTTCCAATTGCGATAAAAACAGTCAATGTTTATATTGTGAATGAGGAAGGTATGCAATGACTTCTATCGAATCCATTATTAACCGTCAGTTTCTTCTCTGGGGACAACAGAAATTCCGCCCTTATGGGGAACAAACTCCAGTGGCGCTACCACTTAAAATTGTTACAGTATCCCGGCAAACCGGTTCGCGTGGTTCATATTTCGCCTCACGACGGGCTCAAAAATTGGGCTATCAGCGTATTCATCGCGAGATAGTTGATGCCATTTGTACTTCTTCCGGTTACCGCAAGCGTATCATTGAATCGCTCGATGAACGGTATCGTTCCAACCTTGATACACTTGTAAATACCCTGTTGACCGGAGAAGCCATCGATCACAACGATTACTACTATCACCTGTACCAGGTTGTGCTGTCTATGGCTGAACTGGGAGGCGTTGAGCATGGTCGGAGCAGCGGCATATCACAACAACAAGGCGGCGCTGCCGGGCAGCCTTCAGAAGGCGGCGGCCAGGCCGACGGTGCAGGTAACGATGATGATGTGGTGGATGCTGAATTCACCGAGCGAAGCTGATCTTAAAGCCGGTTCGGTCGCCTTATCAAAAGGTGGCCGAACCGGCTTTGCAACAGGCATTATCGTGAGGCAGGCGTTTCCGTGCTTTATTGGTTTTATCCAGCGGTCGTTGATGGCCGCGAACAGAAGACAAACATCAAGTAAACCCGAGGTATAAAAGGGAACTATGGCCGTTCAATATAAAGACTACTATGAAATCCTGGGTGTTTCCCACAACGTATCCAAGGACGAGATCCAGCGTGCCTATCGCAAGCTGGCACGTAAATTTCATCCGGATTTGAATAAGGAGGCCGGCTCCGACGAAAAATTCAAGGAGATCAACGAGGCCTACGAGGTTCTCAAGGATCCGGCCAAACGGGGAGAATACGACCAATTCGGCAGCGATTGGCAGAACGGAGACAATTATCAGCCGCCGCCGGGTTGGCAATACCGGTCGGATTTCAACCGGGGACAGCAGGGCTCCCAGGAGAACTTTTTCTGGGGTTTGGACGGCGGAGAGTATAGTGATTTTTTTGAAGCGCTTTTCGGCGGCCGTTTCCAAGAAAATGTTCAGGGCGCTCCAGGCGGCTGGCCCTTTTTCATCAATCGTCGCAGCAGCGATTACGAGGCGGTTTTGCGCATACCCTTGGAAGAGGCGTTTCGCGGCGGCATCGAAACTATCACCATGCAATCCACCGAGCCGGGAATGGATGGAAGTCCTCCCAGCCGGGGAAAACGCTATGATGTGAAAATTCCTCAGGGAATCATGCCGGGGCAGAAAATCCGTCTGTCGGGCCAGGGTGGCAAGGGAAGCGGCTTTGGGAGCACAAATCAATGTTCAAACACTGGATGAAACGGTTACCCTTAAGGTCCCTTCCGGTACCCAAAGCGGACAGAAACTAAAACTCCGTGCAAAGGGGATACCGAAGCCCAAGGGGCGGCGAGGCGATCTTTATGCGATGATGAAAATTAAGGTTCCGAAAAAACTTTCCAAAAAGGAAAGACAACTTTTTGAAGAATTGAGCAAAGTATCATCCTTCAATCCGAGATAGCTTTTGTTTGGGTATCCCCGGACAAAGATACAATTTAGGTTCTAAGGAGTGCGAACGTCCATGAAAAGACAAGTGAATCTGCCGGTTTTAGTGAAACGCACCAGGCCTACTCGTCCTTATCTAAGAATCGGTGAGGTGGCCGTGCGCTGCCGAACACATCCGGGCTTGGTCCATCGATTTGTGCGCCTGGGCTTGGTTGACCCGGTTGATACGCGCGGAACGCCAGAACAGTGGCTTTTTGAAAACGAGGCGGTACCGTTGATCGCCAAAATCCTCCGCCTGCGAAACGAACTGGGGGTCAACTATTCCGGTGTCGGTGTCGTTCTTGACCTGTTGGAACGTATCAATGTGCTGGGAAATCGCATCCGCGAGTTAGAACGTGGTCGATATTGAGCCGGCTAAATGGCATCTATATTGAAGCGCAAGGCATCAAAAACATGGGAATAGAATATTTAACAAATAACATGGGCAAAGATGGAGGTTTAACATAATGGACTTAAACAAATTTACTGTAAAATGCCAACAGGCGCTTCAAGAAGCACAGACCAAAGCCGTCAATTTCAACCACCAGGAAGTGGATGGTGAACATTTGCTACTGGCTTTGACGGAACAACCGGAAGGGTTGGTGCCGCGCCTTTTGCAACGCATGGAGGTTCCCGTCGACGCGTTTCAGGCCAGACTCGAGCAGGCGCTTGAGAAGAAGCCTCGCGTCAGCGGCTCGGGAATGGAGCCGGGCAAGGTCTATATCACCCAGCGGCTGAACAAACTGCTGGCCCAGGCCCAGGCCGAGGCCAAAAAACTCAAGGACGAGTATGTTTCTGTCGAGCATATTCTGCTGGCCTTTATCAACGAGGGCACCGGCACCCCGACGGGAAATATACTGAAGGAATTCAATATCACCCGCGACCTGCTGCTGCAAACGCTCACCGCCATCCGCGGACACCAGCGCGTGACCAGTGCCGATCCCGAAAGCACATACGAGGCGCTGCAAAAATACGGCCGCGATCTCGTGGAAGAAGCCCGGTCCGGAAAGCTTGATCCGGTTATCGGGCGCGATAGTGAAATCCGACGGGTGATCAGGATTCTTTCGCGCAAAACCAAAAACAACCCGGTTTTGATCGGCGACCCCGGCGTGGGTAAGACCGCCATCGTCGAGGGA
>QNAG01000067.1 GCA_003641415.1 Candidatus Zixiibacteriota bacterium
AGCCATTTGGCGAAGAATGTATAGCTTGACAGAGATGTTGTCAACTATCGTTCTACCTCTGTGTGAAGCGAATGCGGAATTTCACAACAATGGTCTCTCCAGCTTCTATTGGAACATCAAATTGGAGTGTCTGAGCATCCTTTACAATATATGGATGATCGGATTCGACAATTTCCCAAAAGCCCCAGATTTTTTTCTCAATTTTCACTATGACAGAAGATTCTTTTCGGTTTCGAAGTTCAATTTCAAAGGTTCGATCTTCTACCTGATTGGATATCTTATCACGCTGCATTAGCCGTTCTTCGGCAGCGATATCAAAGGCGTAACCGACCTTAATGTTGAGTTCCTCATCACGTGGAGTATGGTCTATGCGATCTTCGCCCAATAAAATCAGGGAACCGTCATCATCAGCTTTGAACAGTCGTACTCGGCCGGAGGGTAATGGCATACCCAATCCGGCAGCGGTTGAGTTGGTGAAATTGATAGCTACTTCTACCTTCTTTGGATTTCGATCAGGGCGATAGATAAACTTTTTCTCTACCGTAGTTGAGGCAGGCTCAAAGAGCGATATCTGTTTGATTTCTTTGTCAGCTACTGTGGCTTTCCTTGGCAGAGTATAAAGGTGATATTCAAAAAACGCCTTTTCTTCAAAACCGGCATCGGAAGGGGCTGCCATAGATAGCATTTTCATGTCCATACCGCGTCCTCGTTCGGGACGAGCGCGGTGTATATCACCAGCCACGAGTTTAAGGGTAGCGTCTTTGTAGGTTTTACCAGAGTTGTTGGTGATTGAAGACCATCCTGATAAATCAAGGTTGTCCTCATCGTCTGACAACACACCAATATATTCCGCCGACCAGCTCAAACCTGAAGTTTGATAGCCGACTCTGCAATCCAACGGCCCATCGTGATCGCTGCTGTAGCGCCAGAACAGAGTAGGGCGAGTGATAAGGCCATCCGGCAGCTCAGGAAAATTCACTTCGGTGATATTGACCAATTGGACAATCTTGATACCACCAGATTTTTCTTTAAGTGTGACAGCTCCGCTACTGTAAGCCAAAAGATTTCCTGAATATAGTTTACCCTCTTTATCAATAAGATCGATTCCCTTATCAATATAGCGCGAGTAGATTTTCTCCGGACTGACCAAATCATAAGCATAATTCTGTTCCAGAATAGCCACGCTTCCACTCTTATCGATAACATCGAAAGTAACCGAACTGGCATCAATAGCCGAAGGCACATCTTTGAAATCCAGTTGGCCTATACCTTTACTGAAATCGAGCGTCCGATTTTCGCTAACAACGCCTAGGTTGGAGTTATAGATTGTTACCGCCACATCGTCGGCAATAAGGATCGCCGGTAGCAGTAGCAAACAGAGAACAAGAGTTATTGTTTTCATGATCTTCCTCCATCTGTTATACACCGTCAACCTGAGTGTTGACGGCTGAAACGTTTATTTGAATGCACAATCGATCACACCAGAAAATAACCGGTATGAAACTAATACAACTGAATTTGATAGTTTCTTCCAAGAAAAAGCAACTTAAACTGGCTCAAATGAGGAGACAATTTCCTCCAACCGGTTTTTAATTTCTATGGGAGTGGGGTTGAGCTCTTCGCTCGTAAAGGTTCCCGTATCCGGGTTAACCCGTTGGAATATCTGTAGATAAAGGCCGTAAATAACCTCTAAACTCAATTGGTAACGGGAAGCTAAAGATGGCTGCAGATGATCCAGATTAGTTCGCGCTCGATGCCGATAGTACTCTGTTATCTGGTGATAGCGAGTCATCAGATGTCGGAACCGGTTACTTATTGTACCCCCTTGGGCTATTTCAACAAGTTCAGATCGGGCTAAGCCTTCCTCCAACAACATATTATCTGCTATATAGTTAAGGCCTGCCTGCTGGTCTTTTTGAAGATCACGTATAATATGCACAAAGTAAGAAAATAAAGCCAAAGGTCGAGCAGCCTTGTGGATATCATAGGGTGGTGGGGTGTAATCCTCCCTATCCATTTCAACTCCGCAGAGATGCATAAAAATTGAGGCGGGCGATATTGCTGCTCCCTCGCAGTATCGAAGAAAAACCAATAAAGACGGAAAACCATCATGATAGAGATCATACTTCATAGCTTGAGCCAACCGTTCCCAGGGCCAGGGAGGAATGCGGTATTGGTTAATAATAGCTATCAACTGTTTATCGAACTCACCTGTGGGGGCACCTCTACGCAGCGTCACCAGCCAGTCGTCAATCATACTGGTGAGCAATATCTGTTCACGATGTGAGATCTCGGTTCCTTCGATTTTTCGGTTGTCTACAAGATCATCAAGGACCCTCATAGAACGATAACACACCCTGAAAGCCTCGTATCGGTCATTTTCCCAGAAACGGGCAGCGATGTCGAGAATCGGGTTAGTGAGAATCTGATCGAAATCTACTTCAGACGCAAAATCTATTTTTTTTGGTTCTTTCATAACTATAATAAGACTTTAAAGAATAATAAAAACAAGCAGTCAAGAATTATAAATATTTTATTGCGATTCTCAGAAAAACGTTCCGATTACAGTATAAAGAAAACCGGAGGTTTGATGTCTATCAATTAGGAGAAGATTGTCTCCTTTATCACCCGAGGTAAAGGTTTGTAGAGAATATCTCAATACATGATTGAGGTGATCTTGCGAATCCGCACTAGTCTTTTTTGAGAATCTGAAAATGGAAAGTAACTACAATGTAAATTTTTTTATAAAAAATGATGCAAAAGCAATTATTTTTAGTATTTTAAAATGTTTTACAATCAGTAATGCCAATATTCGAATCTGGGGAATGAAAAAGTCCGACTGATTTCGAATGAACATCGCCTCGGGCTTAATTGGATGTATACTTTTTCAGGAGAAGGTCAATGAAACAATCAGTTCGATATTGTCTAATCTTTTTCGGTTTATGCTTTGTGCTGGTTCTATTTGCCATCACTGCTATAGTCATCTCATATCCAAGATACGAAGCGATGACTTTCCCTGATGGAAAGAAGTTTGCATTCACCATCTGTGATGATACCGATAGAAGTACAGTTGAAAATGTCAAGCCGGTTTATGATCTTCTGCAAGAATTTAATATGCGGACAACCAGAGCCATTTGGGTGTATCCCACCAACGATTCCACCAACTGGGCCAATTGGGGAGAGACTCTTAGTGATTCTTTATACAGAATGTTTGTTCTGGATCTTCGCGACAAAGGATTTGAAATCGCATCTCATGGAATAAGGGGTGGGGTTAGTCATCGAGAGGAGATTCTGGCGGGTATGGATTATTTCAAAGATGTAATTGGGTACTACCCAAGAATACATATAAATCACAGTCTAAACCCTGATAACATCTACTGGGGTCGCAACAAGATAGAACTTAAACCACTTAGAGCATTGTATGATTTGGTAATGGATCGCAAACTTTTTGCTGGACATGTACCCGAATCAGAATTCTTTTGGGCAGATTTTGTCCAAAAACATATCAAGTATATGGTCAATTTTAGTTTTCATGAAATCAATATAGCTGCGGTTAACCCCCTGGTACCATATCACGATCCGGATAAACCGTTCGTAAAATATTGGTTCCACACATCGGATGGCAGGGCAGTAAATGAGTTCAATGATCTTCTATCTCCGGAGAATCTTGATCAACTGGAGAATGAAGGTGGTGTCTGTATTGTGTATACTCATTTTGGGTTCAATTTTGTTGAGAATGGTGTGTGTGACTCAACTTTCACAGAACGAATTAAAGATCTTGCCTCACGCGATGGGTGGTTTGTTCCGGCTAGTGAAATTCTGGACTACATGATAAAGCATGGTCAGGGTGGTGGGGATTTGAGCTTTACTCAGCGCGTCTATCTGGAATTTCGCTGGCTTTACGAAAAGCTGATATATGGTTCAACTTGAGATAGCCCAAGAGCTTGTATATCTTTATATAAAGTTGTTTTGATGTGCCCCACCTGAATGAATACCATTTTGAAGTTAGTCTTTCTGTCGTAAATTGCAGATAGGAGGATCAGATGAAGAAGATCAAGTGAGGTGTCGAGAAGATCGTCTCGATTTTGAAGGAAAATGAAACCGGGGTAACTGCTTCGGAACTTTGCCGGAAGTACGGTAGCACACATAGAACAGAAATCCTCGCCTTCAAGCAAGGTCAAGACAAATGGCGGTTCCAATATCACTCTCCCCAAACTTTTGTGCATTTTGAGTTTACTATGCAGTCACACTTTACGATGATTGGCAGAAGTCGCTGGAAAAGAATTGGGTAGTCCGCCCTCGATAAACGCTGTTCCCAGAGTATACAGGCCAGTTTAACAAGATTTCCTGAACATATGTATAAAGGGCAAGCATACTATCTTGCCCTTTATTACCATCGCTGCTTGAACAAATCAACTGTTCGTTTCTGACGAGCGCGCTACAGAACGACTCGATCGATGGTTCTTCCCAAAGTGACTGACAACCATTGTTACGACAGTCAGACAAATTAAGAAAGACGGCCAGAGTTCAATGTCAGGTAACGCCAAGTGCAGCACCAGGAATACACCGGTGACAGCTACTATGGCCACTCCCATCGCACCTCGTTCTTTTTGATTGTGGCTTTTCATTTCTTCATCTCCTTTCGGTTTCTGAGATTATTTGTTTAGTTACTAAACAATACGGGCAAAAAAATATTATGTTTCACTTCTTTTATCAATCCCCTGTTCAACCAGCATCAAAAACTTCTCCAAAACTTTCACTTGATCCCGATGAAGCCTTTCAATAAATAAAATCAGCTCCCTATCGCTTTCTTCATGAAGTCGTTCATGTGAATAGAAGGCTACTTTCCCTCGATTCGTAAGTTCAAGGAACACCCTCCGACCACTTGCTGGACTTGAAGATTTACATATAAGTCCTTTGTTAACAAGTCGTTGTATCATTTGGGAAACAGCCCCCTTGGTTGTACCTGCTTTTGCCGCTAATTCTGTCACTCCAGATGCTGGATTCTGGCCAATCAACATTACCATATGCATTTCAGCCGGATACAGCATATCTTCCAATCCATACCGTTGTGGTTTTCTCTGATTAGCCAATGCCTTATTTAGTACTCTGACAAGAGTTTCACTAATCATTGCTTTTCTGTTACTCATATGATATATTGTATAGCAGGTAAACAAATTTGTCAAGGAGAGATTAGATAATGCAAAAAGAATCAGTTACTACCAGGAAAGGAGTTGTTCCGAGGAACGATTTGATTTTCAGGTTCTGTTTGATCCACTTGAAGAACAATTCAATCTGCCATCGTGATTTGTAAATATCTGCGATCGTTTTGGCTGCCAGAGTAAAGTTATTGGTCAAAAACTCATAATAATTGCCTTTATGCGCTTTTTCGAGCTTTTCAAATTCATATCTCGGAAAAATCCTTAGCAATTCTGACATAATTGTATTATTTTGTCGCATGGTCTGGTTCTCCTATGAAAATATGGCTAAATTATAGGATATGTATCCTGTGATTAATAGGATTACCAGACCTTTTTTTATTTTTTACCGGACACTAGTGATGGGAAATTATTTATTAAAAACAATTGCTACTCTTGGAGTTTTAGGATTAGCTCCAGGATGTCCTGGTCCTACACAAAGAGATGTTGCAATAAGAGCTTTAGAAGAATCAATGACTACTGATAGAAAAGAGATGGAAAAGTTAGGTTATGGTAGCACACACTTTGTAAAATGTAAGATAATAAATGATTCTACATATTATTTGACTTATAGTAGTGGAAAAGTAGAAAAATATGCGATGTCAATAAGCACTACTTCAGGAGAAAATGGAGATACTACATATATTTTTCGTTTGGAAGGATTCCTCCCCTCAAAAGCTAAGATAACTATTGGGAAAAATAGAAAAGTAAAAAGACGTTCTATGTATCCCTAAGAATTTATATGTGTCCCTGATTTAGTTATTAAAATCAATTTTAAGTAAGTGATTATTTAACAGGACGTTTACCATGCATCCTGTTTTTTTTTCATTCTGATTACTGTTTGATACCGTCAAACAGAAATGAAATAAGATACTTATCGATATCACGCAGGGAGATTTCCTCGTTTTGAAATGTACTTCTTACTAATGCGCCTATTATAAGAGAGACCAGGTGTCCGGTCATATTAACCTCAAAATCTCCGCGTATCTCCCCTGTCTCCTCGCCTCGTCGAATGATCTTTTCAACATAGCCCCGTATATGCCTTTCCAATTCGATTCCGTGCAGCGTAATCGCTGAGTGTTTAAGCGCCTGAGTGGCGAACAGATAAAAATTCTCCTCCTCGGGGTAAAGTCGGGAGTTGACTACAAGTGCGTCATAAAGATGTGATAATTTCTGTCTCACGAGTGGGCCTGACTCGGTTCTTCGTATCTCAACAAACATCTTTTCGAGATAATTATCAAATAGAAGTATGGTAAATTCTAACAAGTGACTCTTTGAGGGAAAATACTGAAAGAAAGACCCCTTGCTGATACCAACCACTCGACAAAACTGGTCAACTGCAAGGCCGTCATAACCGAACTTTCCAAACAAGTCAATCGCTGTCTGATAGATGCGTTGTTTCTTGTCTGCCGACAGCCTTCGGAAAGTATCATTTACAACTCCTCGTTGAACCAGTGCAACCACCGCGTTTTCGTTAAGAGCTTGAACCGTTTTGTGGGGTCGTGTTTTCATCTTCTTGTTACATTGTGACTAAATAGTCATTATTTATCAACCATAATAATATATTATCGTAAGTCGGGCAAATAAAATTTGACACCCTCTTCCTTCTCTTCTATATTCGGGTCGCTTGAATAAACTCCGTTTTAGGAAAGGAAAGAAAACGATGGGAAAGATTCGGGTCGCAATTATTGGCGTCGGCAACTGTGCTTCATCTCTGGTGCAGGGAGTCGAGTTCTACAAGAAGGCTAAAGAGGATGAACAGGTTCCGGGGTTGATGCATGTCAACCTGGGTGGCTATCACATCCGTGACATTGAGTTCGTAGCAGCTATTGACATCGACAAAAATAAGGTAGGTAAAGACCTGGCAGAGGCCATCTATACCAAGCCAAACAACACCTACGTATTCGCCAAGGTACCAAAAACCGGTGTAACTGTTAAGCGTGGCATGACCCACGACGGTCTCGGACACTACCTGTCACAGGTCATTGAAAAAGCACCCGGAGATACGGTTGATATAGTCAAATTGTTAAAAGACACTAAAGCCGATGTTGTAATCAACTATCTGCCAGTTGGCTCTGAGGAAGCTACTAAGTGGTACGTTGAGCAGATTTTAGATGCAGGATGTGGTATGGTTAACTGCATCCCTGTGTTTATCGCTCGAGAAAAGTACTGGCAGAATCGATTTGAAGAAAGAGGACTGCCAATCATTGGTGATGATATCAAATCACAGGTTGGCGCCACAATCATGCACAGGGTACTCACGCGGCTGTTTCTGGATCGCGGCGTAAAGCTTGAAAGAACCAGCCAACTCAATATAGGTGGTAACACCGATTTCCTAAATATGCTGGAACGTTCGCGTCTAGAATCTAAAAAAATCTCCAAAACAAGTGCTGTAACCAGTATGCTTGATTACGATATTGGTGAGAGAAACATTCATATTGGTCCGTCCGATTATGTTCCTTGGCTGGATGATAGAAAATGGGCTCATATCCGCATGGAAGGGACAACCTTTGGTAATGTTCCCCTCAATTGCGAAATGAAGCTGGAGGTCTGGGATAGTCCGAACTCCGCCGGTGTGGTAATCGATGCATTGCGGTGCTGTAAGCTGGCGCTAGACAACAACCTTTCGGGAGCACTTATTGGACCATCGTCGTACTTTAAAAAATCTCCCCCTGTACAGTATCCGGATGACCAGGCTCGACGAATGACAGAGGAGTTCATTGCCAAGTATGGCTGGAAACAAGCTAAACCCAAACAGAAAAAGACTGCCCGCGTAGCAGCTAAAAAGCCTGTTGCTGCAAAAACGCCAGTTAAAAAGACCAAAGCAGCCACAAAGAATTCCTCGCGACGCATAGTAAGAAAGAAAAAATAGTTTCTTCGCATCTTTGATATGGTTATTTTGCCGGCGATGGACTTGTTCCATCGCCGGTTTTCTCTAACCTGACGAGAAAAGAGTATGCGCAAGAAAGCGAATCACAAGGGTTTGTTTATTACTTTTGAAGGTATAGATGGTTGTGGTAAAACAACTCAGGCTATGCTCACCAGCCAGTATCTTTCTGCACGCGGTCACAAAATAAACCTGCTGCGCGAACCGGGTTCAACCGAAGTTGCCGAGCGCATCAGGAAAATATTGTTAGCTCCTGAACTTACGCTCGGGAACACTTGCGAGTTATTGCTTTATGAAGCTGCTCGAGCTGAACTTGTTCAACGAGAGATTGCTCCATTGCTACAGCGGGGGGAAGTTATTCTGTGCGACCGTTTCTATGATAGCACCACTGCTTATCAGGGTTTCGGTCGCAAACTGGATGTACGCATGGTCAAGCAATTGCATCGAGTTGCAACAAACAATATTGTCCCCGATCTGACGCTTGTGTTTGATTGTGATCTCGACACGGCCATGTCTCGCCGCAAGGGGAAGCCCGACCGTTTGGAGTCTCAGTCAAGAGAATTTTTTACCCGCGTCCGTAGTGGCTTTCTCGAAATTGCGCGTAAAGAGCGCCACCGCGTGAAAGTTATTGATGCCACACAAGCGGCAGACGACGTTTTTGCCGAAGTAATAAAATTGCTCAAGAGGAAACTCAGGTTATATGAATCCCTCCACGTTGCCTGATCGACAGGCAATACTACTCTCGTTGGTTCTAATCGTTGGTCTGATTCTGTTGTCTGGCGGAATAAGTGTTTTTGTCCTGTCCGATCCTGCTTTAGGACAAGCCTATGCACTGATAAGAGCCGCCCAACGGATAGATACTTTCTACTTTGATGAGGTATCGTCAGAACAACTGGTTAGAACCGCCCATCGTGGGATGTTCGATCTGCTTGACCGCTATTCCGGATATGTCTCGGCAGACGAATTTGACCAACTCAAAGAGGAACTAACCGGAACCTACGCCGGCATCGGTGTTAGTGTTGTTGAACACGAACTGGGTCTTTTGATAATGTCGGTGCGCGAGGACGGGCCATCCCGAAAAGTCGGCCTGAAAACAGGAAATATTATTATCGCAACCGACTCGGTTGAGCTGGCCGGCCTTAGAACTTCAGAATCCACCAGATTGTTACGGGGAAAAGAGGGTACTAACGTACAGATACGTGTCTTTCGACCTGTGTCAAATGATACAATTGAAGTATACATTACACGAGCGCGTATGTCACTTATCCACGTGCCCTTTGCTGGCTACACACCGGACAGTGCGCTGTATATTCGCCTTTTGGATTTTGATGCTGGTGCCAGTGAGCAAATAAGAATAGCATTCGATTCGTTATTGGGGTTATCCCCAAATCGACCTTGTGGGATAATCCTTGACTTGCGAGGAAATCCCGGGGGACTTTTCCAGGAAGCATGGAAAACCGCAAATCTCTTCCTTGAAGAGGGTACCCTTGTAGTTGGCACTGACGCCCGCTCTCACTGGAACACTCAGGAAGTTCGCGCCACAGGACCAGACATAACTGAAGGTCTTCCTCTGGCTATCCTTGTAGATCGCGGTTCAGCCTCATCATCGGAAATTCTGGCTGGAGCATTACAACAGGCCGAACGAGCAGTACTTGTGGGAGACACCACTTTCGGGAAGGGATTAGTGCAAGGATTTGTGTCGTTTCCCGATGGTGACGGCCTCCGCCTGACCATCTCACGCTTCTATTTCGATAATGATGTTTACCTCAATGAATTTGACTCTACACTCAACGATACCGGACATGGTCTCGTGCCCGATTATTTTTTTGAATATATCGATGACAACGAATTTGTTCAAACAATTGAAAATTCACTTTTGTTACAACGGTTTGTAAATCTGCACCAAGACGAAATTGCTTCGAGTTCAGGGAAAAACATAATGTTATCAGGATGGATAGACAGTCTGGAGTTATTCCTGGATCAAGAAGGATTTATATTTACATCTTTTCGCACCAGAGAGCTTGAAAGTATCCTTCAGGAGGCATGCCTTGATGATTGTTCAGAAACATCTGAACAAACTATCAGAAAGGCTGTCCGGATGTCAGAAGAAGAAGATCGGCGGCAACTACACCAATTTTCTAGTTTTCTCACTATGCGGCTGCAACAGATGGCCTGCAAACAGGCATTTGGGACCTACCGAGCCTATAAAGATATCATTATCAGACAGCGACCGGATATTCAGTTTGCATTGGGGCTACTACGGGAAAACAGCTTGAAAACGAGTAAATAAAGACTTTTTAAGCTATATCAGAGAGAAAAACCTCCCGGTACTTTGCCTTGACATGTCAATTTTTTCCCCTTGACAATTATTGATTTAGCAATTATTATAGTAAACTGTAATAAATTTACCTGCATAAACATTATTCCTTAGAGAGAATTACTTGAATTTAGACCAACGATTACATGACACTGCTTTAGATAGCCGTAGTAGAAGAAGTGACAAAACAACCAGACGATCCAGTAGCGGATTTTATGATCTGGGTATTTGCCCGAGCCTGATGAAGGGAATCAATCAACTTAGGTTTGAGAATCCGACTCCTGTTCAAAAAAATTCGATACCGGCAGGCATTCAAGGAAGTGACATTCTCGCCACCGCCCAGACTGGTTCCGGCAAGACTCTGGCATTTGGAATCCCAATGCTGCAGCGTTTGTCGCAGATGAAAAGAGGCGCCGGACTTGTTGTCGTCCCGACTCGCGAACTGGCAATTCAGGTGGATGAGCAACTTCAAGCTCTCAGTCGCTTAGTACGTTTGCGTTCGGCGATTTTGATAGGGGGAGCTTCGATGTCTTTGCAGTTGAATGCTCTCAAGAAGAACCCGCGCATAATTATTGCCACTCCCGGAAGACTCATGGATCATATTACAAGAAAGAGTGTCAATCTTACTAATACTGAGGTTCTGGTATTAGACGAGGCCGACCGGATGCTCGATATGGGGTTCGCTCCTGACATTAAGAAAATAATGAAGTCAATTCCTGGTAAACATCAAACGATGCTGTTCTCAGCAACCATGCCGAAAGAAATTGGAGCTATTGCTGAGAAACTTATGGAAAATCCCATCCGCATTGAAATCAGTCGTTCCGGCGCGACCCCTGCTGAGGTTAGCCATGAAATGTTTGTCATAAATAAGCGAGACAAGAGCCGGCTTTTGGCCGTCCAGCTTAAACAGTGTTCCGGCCCGGTACTTGTTTTTACGAAAACCAAATGGATGGCTCGCAAATTGACGGCTAAAGTAAACAGTATGGGGTTTGTCGCCGCCGAAATTCATTCCAATCGAAGCCAGGCACAGAGACGACTCGCCTTGGAAGGATTCAAGCGGGGGAGATTTCAGATTCTCATAGCAACTGATATTGCCGCCCGTGGAATCGACGTCTCAGGAATTGAGCTGGTGGTTAACTACGATATGCCGGCCAACTCAGAAGATTATGTCCATCGTATCGGCCGCACCGGTCGTGCTGGGAAAACCGGCCACGCCATTTCTTTTGCTACTAACGATCAAAAGGGATCTATCGGAAGTATCGAAAGATTTATGAAAACCAAATTGGCTATTTCGGCTCTGCCGACCCTGCCTTCCGAAAAGCTCCTTGAAAGAAAAGCTGATAGTTGGAACTCAAGAAACGAACCTTCAGGAGATGAAAAACCTTCAAGACGAAAAGACCCCAAGAAACGCTTTTCCAAGCGTAAGGACTTCAAGAAACGTAGTTCCAGGGAAAGCGCTGTGAAGCATGTTGTGTCAAAACAGAATGGTTTCAAGAGAAAAGATTCGAATAGACAAAGTGTGTCGTCATACGATTCGAACGGGCGGAATTGACCAATGACTGATATAGCTCGTATCCGAAATCTTGCTATTGTTGCCCATATTGATCACGGCAAAACGACACTTATAGATTCTGTGTTCAAAGCAACGCAGACCTTCCGGGACAACCAGGAAGTGGCCGAACGGCTCATGGACAACAACGTAATAGAACGTGAACGCGGCATAACTATTCGTTCCAAACACTGCACCGTATCATGGAATGATTATCTGATTAATATTGTAGATACGCCCGGTCACGCTGATTTCTCCGGCGAAGTTGAACGGGTGCTCTCTATGGTTGACTCGGTTCTGTTGTTAGTCGATGCCAACGAAGGGCCAATGCCTCAGACCCGTTATG
>QNAG01000068.1 GCA_003641415.1 Candidatus Zixiibacteriota bacterium
ACGCCCAGCGTCTAAACCAGTATTAAACCCTTTGAAAAAAGCTATCTGTTGAATCTTCTGTGTTTAAGAGGGGACAAATAAAATCGGGGTGAGTCGGTTTGAACCTCCGACATCCTGCTCCCGGCTTGCCAGGCTGGCGACACGAGAAGGATCTGCACATTATAGGGGGTTTGTTGATAAAGTATCCTAAGTGCAAGTTTGTTGAGAGTGCGATTTTGAGAACGGGCGATGTAAAGCCGCCCTCTACGCGGAATTTTAGTCCTCTCTCGCGCGCAGGGACGGGGTTTGTCTCAGCCCTTATGGTAACGCTGACGGGGCTTTTTCAACAAGCCCCTAGGGATGGGGTCACCTATGTATTACATGAGTCTGAATGCCATAGTCTTTGTCGCAGCAGTTTTCTATTCTGATTACAATTGAGTCTTGATAAACATCATATCCGAGAATCGACACCGGGTACTCCACAGAGAACAGCGCTCGCGGGATCGAGTCTTCCACGATACAGACACTGCTCGTGTCAAACGATTCCTGACAGATACAATACAGTTGATCGTCTTTACTTAACATGTGGGGCGAGTGGCAGTCTCCATTCACACGATGGATAACATAACTCGTGTCCGTATAGAAATCGTAGGCGATAACATCTGTGTGAAACTGCCCAATGAACCAGTATCCCATCGATCCGCCCGTGCAGTGTAAGGTCATTGAGAAATCCACAGAGAGGCGTGGAACGCCGCCAGCGCTGTATCGGTCTGAGGTTTCGTATGAACCATCTGATAAGACTCTGCCGATTTCCATTATCCCGCCCTTGGGATAGGGAACATTCCAGAATAGTATGGAATCAGGTAGACAAAAAAGATATTCTGTGATGTTACAAACGCTGTCCTGACCGGGCGGGAATTTTCGCCTCTTGTCTAGATCCTCGACAACGTATGTTATGATCGTATCAGGTGCGGTTGACGAGTTAAAGTCCTTGACGACCAGACTCGCAGAGTCAGGGCCTTGGGTGACTATGTATGACACAGCGTTCGAGTCGCATAACTGTGGTATGCTGGTTGACATAATCGAATCAACTATAACGAATTCGCCACTACCGGAATGTTCGCTGCTGGATTTCCAGAGGAAATACTTGGTCATTTCTCCTGACATCTGGTTTGCGGACTGCGAGATCGCGTAGGACGGATTCAAAGCAAAAGGAACGATCTCCGTATTGGGTGGGGCTTCTTGTGCCACCACGAAACTGTGCAATCCCAAGATTGCCAAGAGAACGATTCTGATCATCGACAATATGCCTTCTTTATTCGATCTTAACTAATAGACGTGTGCACAGAGTGATCCGTGTAATCTCACCGAACCAAGTAGGTCGCTATGGATCGAGTTTTGAAAGTTTACCCGCAAGTCTCCTAGGCAGGTCACGAATGCGTTGTCCTTATACCGCACAGGACAGATAATAAAATCGGGGTGAGTCGGTTTGAACCTCCGACATCCTGCTCCCGGCTTGCCCAGGCAAGACTGTCCATCCCAAATTGGCAAAAAAGATGCAGTAGTCGTTTTCCCGAGACATCCTTAAGCGTTTCCAGTTCGAGTGATTTAAAAGGGCACCATCCTTCCAGAAATTCCTTGACCCGGTAGTCGGATGCCGGTAGTGAATATCATCGATTTTATTCCAGAGTTTGCGGTTCTGTTCATGACCTGTTTGGGACATTATTTCCTCGCTTTAAGCATGGTAATAACGCCTACTATGAAGAAGAGCCCGTTAACACCCCAGATGGCCAGCTCTCTTGGAATCTTTTCGTTGTAACCCGCTGACTGAAGGATACGAAACAATACAAAATAAAACAGAGAAATAAGAGCTCCTACTGAGATTGAGACAGCAATTCCACCCCGGCGAGGATTGGAAGCAAAAGGAATGCTTAGTAAAACAACTATAAATGATGCCAGAGGGAAAGAGTATTTAATTCCAAGATCGACAGCTTCCCTTGCGTAGGGTCCGCCAGTACGCTTCATCAGATTGATATAACCTTTCAATTCTTCAATGCCCATATCCTCTGGCTTACCTATACGTTTGGCGAGGTCTTTCGGATTATCCCGGATATCGGACAGGATGAGAACATCGAATTCTCGGAATGTTTCACTGGAGTCGGAAGAAAAAATACGCTCAGAGCCGTTGCGAGCAAGCCACTTATGGTCCCTATACACGAGCGTAGGGGCGGTGATAACTCGCTCCATACGGTCATTTTCCGTGACATATACTTTTAAGTCACGACCTTCCATGCGGTCGGCATTGAATCGGCTCATAGTATAAAAGTAGCCGGGGCGGACCTGACGGTAGATATTTGACACTTGGGCATCAGAAGCCCGAGAGTGTTTTTCAATTGTATATTGCTTAATTTCAAGGCGTCGTTTGTTGGCTGGGGGGTATATGTATTCATTATAGTAAAAGTGTCCCGCTGCCAGCAACAAGGTCACTACCAGATATGGCAAAGCCATACGATACAATGACAAGCCGGATGCTTTCATAGCCAGAACTTCTTTATGACGAGCCAGTATCGACACGGAAAACAGGGTAGCGATCAAAATAAACATGGCCAGGAACGACTTGAGTACCCACCCACACCAGTAGAAATAATATTCTGCTATTTTTACCAGCGGAACTTCATGATCAACAAAATCACGTAACTCTTCAATGACATTGATAATAATAATAATTAAAGTGAAAGATATCGTTACAACCAACAGGGAGGTAAAGAACGATTTCATGAGGTATAGGTCAATCTTTTTCATCAATTATCCTTGCCAGTTGTTCGTCGGAAAAATGAGAATATCGGCTTTTCGGTAACTACCTTATATATAAGGTACAAGCCAATTCCTCCCAGGAGCAGATTAGCGCTCCACATCGCCCAGAAAGGTGACACGAGTCCACGGTCGGCAAGGTCCTCGCCCCCTATAAGAAAAGCCCAATACATAGTAAATAGCGCAATTGAGATGGCAATAGCCACACCCATACCTCCTCGTCGGGAGATAACAGCCAACGGAGCTCCAATAAGTATAAAAGCCAGAGAGGCGGCTGGAATTGAATACTTTTTATAAATCTCGATTGTATATTTGTTTATCAGTCTTTTCTGAGCTGCTATCTGTTGCCGACTACGCTGGACTACCTTGTACTGATTGACAGCACTTTGTCTAATCTGATCGAAAGCGACTGCTTCGGTAAGAGATGTATCGCCATTGTATGTGAAACTATCCGCAAAGAGATAATCAAACTTTCGCTGAAGGTTGTCGGTAATTCTGTCTTTGAAAGGGATAATTGTAGCTTTAGATCGGGCAACGTTGGCCTGCATCTGTTCAATGTCCATTTCACGATCATTGCGATAATCCTGATCTGAACGTTTCAACTCAGACGCAACATCGGAGATATTCAGGATATGTTTTTCAAAGTTCATCCGGCGGTAGTTCGCTGGTTCCTCAGTGTCGAGTTTATGGATTTCTCCGTTGTACAGGGTGAACTGCATATTCAATCCGCCATTTGTCATTTTCAGAAATCCATGCTCTGCTACTACAATTTCCGGTTTGGTGGCGGTTCTGGTGTTGGTAATACGTACACCTTCGACTCGGGAAGTAGTGTGATCGATTTTATCAATTAGCACCAGGTAACCGGGGATATCGGAGATAAACAATCCGGAACGGAATACCAGCGTGGGGCGCATGGCGCCAATATCTCCCCAAAGAATACGAGACCGTTTGTTAAGCTCAGGAAGTATTTTATCGTTAAACTCAATCATGCCGGCCATCAAAAAGCAACCGACAACCATTAAAGGCATAATGACCCGCATCAGATGAATGCCGGAAGCTTTAATTGCTGTAATCTCGAAATCGGAAGTAAGACGACCGAATCCCATAAGGACAGCTACTAAAACGGCCATAGGGACAGAGAGAGCTAACATCCATGCTATGTTGAGAGCAACCAACTCAAGCGCTATCCAGATAGAAAGGTCCTTGTCTATGACATGATCCATAACCTTCGGAACAAAATCAATCACCAGAAGAAATGTGATAGCAAAAAAGGCAAGAAAAAATGGAGCTATATGCTCTATCAATATGTAACGAGTAAGCTTCTTCATATGGCCACAGCAGTATGCTGACGACAATATATGGTTTATACATAACAGTACAAAGATAATATCAAAAAACCCCTGAGATTGTCATGGCGCTGCAAATCTTATGCGTGATCCATGACTTTCTCTTGCTACTACCATCAAAAACAAAAGAGATATGGGAAAAATCATAGTAAGTATGGGGATCCCTCTATAAAAAAGAGAATGTCTCAGACAGAAGGTTATTAGGGGACATACTCTTGATTGATGTTATATACTTGCCCGACAAGATGATATATTAAGAAATAGTTACATTTACATGTCTGACTTGTTCGGCACAAAGGGTGCGTCCACAGTAACCAGCGAGAAAAAATTAACTTTCAGCGCTTGTTTGCCCGATAAGAGTTACAACAATCTAAGTTGCTATCGGGTGAGCGCAAATCATCTGGAGGTAGCAACAGTGGTAGAGGAGAAAAAAAAGGCTCCCCGATTGGGCTTGCCAAGGAAGACATACTGGCACCTGTACAGCTTACAGTCTTTACATTCGGAGAAGTTGGTCAAAATTGTAGATAAAGTATTGAAGCGAGAATTCGTTTTGATTAAGTAATTACCAAATAAACTTGACAAATATTCAATTGGAAGATACGTTAGCGCCCAATAAAGTAGTGATAAGTATCACTTGAAATTGAATGTCTGATTAATGGGTAGTTTGAAAGACTCTTTGGTGTGTGGAAGAAGAAACTAACGTTGATATTAATCCCCGGCTCAGAGGGGATACTTAAACAACTGCGGGTGCCGGTTGCTTTATTATACGGCAGCGCCCTGATTGTAGTACTTTTACTGTTTGGCAGTTTTCTTGCCTCGGCTGAATTTTTCTCAGATCGAGTGGATGGTAAGGAACTTGAAACACTTCGAGCCGAAAACCAGGTGCTGCATGAAAAATACGAGCAGATGCGCTGGCATCTGGCGGAAGTAGAGAACCGTTACGAGAAGCTGATTCAGAAAGAAGTCCAGATTCGTTCCCTTTTTGATCTCCCCGAAATTGATCTGCAACAAAGGCAATTAGGTATCGGCGGTCCAAGTTCTCCCGAGTTGGTAACCCGTTCGGATATTGAGATAGAGGCCATTGAAACCGAGAAAGAAGTTGATCATCTTCTAAGACTGTCACAGTTTGAATTAGAGAAGTATACCGAGGTGGAATCCTCGATGTTGTCTGTCAAGGATCGCCTTGATCACACACCATCGATTTGGCCTTCCAAAGGCTGGATATCTCGCGGTTATGGAATGAAATTCGACCCATTTACCGGTATTAAGCAAATGCATCGAGGTATTGACATTGCTAATCATATAGGTACGCCAATAGTGGCGGCTGCCGATGGTCAGATATCATCAGTCAGAAAAAACGGCGGTTTGGGTAGAACCGTAACGATCAAACATGGTTATGGATTCGTGACCCGCTATGCTCACCTTTCCGAATATAAGGTCAAGCAAGGGCAAATCGTAAAGCGTGGCGACATTATCGGGCTAATGGGTTCGACCGGCTATTCCACCGGATCTCATCTACATTACGAAGTAATTCGTAACGGCAAAACGATAAATCCATACAAATACATTCTCAACGATATGTAGCTCCTTACAACCTGTTAGCTATTTCATGCCGTCTCATTACGAGGCGGTTTTTTCTTTGGTTAAATCAAAGTATCTGCTCTTGATAAATCAGTGCTCTCAACCGGTTTTGGGATAAAGTTGTTAGCATAATTCAGCTTTTATGAGAGTAATATTTACCTGCTTTCTGACGATAAAAATAACTAAGGCTCTTTATAATAAACAAGCGACCATAGAGAGAATCTGAGGAGATTGATGGAAGCTATTACAGAAAAGAAAAACGATCTGGATATAGGTATATCCACCAACTATGACGCTGACAAATGGCTGGAGATATTTTCCCTGTTTGTTCACGATCTGGAATCTCCTCTGGCTTCGATGAAATATATCCTAAAGCTCATTAATGATGGAAAATACGACAACGAGAAACAAATGCATCGTCAATTGGCCTCCTCTGCACAGATTGCAATGCATCGTGCGGAGACAATAATTTATGATATTCTCGCCGTAGCCAGGTCTGGGAAGATGGGCTTACCGGTTAATATAACCAAGCTAAAACCAGGGCCAGTTATTGAGAACGTAATCAACCTGGCTCAAGGAGCTGCTGCAGAAAACGGTATTGAGATAAGGGTTAGGGACATTCATAACGAAGAAATGGTTTTGGCCGATCCTGACCTGCTACAAAGGACTCTGGACAACTTCATCTACAATGCCCTGCGCCATACTCCATCGAATGGAGAAGTGATCGTGTTTACAAGCATGGAAAAAAAATCAATCACTATCCATGTCAAGGACTCCGGATCAGGCTTGGGAGATATTGAACCGAATGTCCTGTTCGAGAAATTTGGCCAGGTTGATTTGAGAGCCAAAGGGAAGCATCGTGGAGTTGGCCTTGGTCTTTATTTCTGTAAACTTGCTGCAACAGGGATGGGGGGTACAGTGTTGGCTGACGATCACCCGGATGGTGGAGCTGTATTTTCAATAAAGCTACAAAAAGCTGGTGGTGAATAATATGAATATGGAAATGGATGCTGAATCATATTTGAAATCAGGATCAAATGAACTTCGTGTTCTGGAATACAAAACCAGTGGCATAGCCTTTGGAATTAATATCCTTAAGGTTAGCAAAATTGTTTCGAATCTTGCTGACTTTACCCAGATGCCGGAATCCCACCCAGCGATCAAGGGGATATTCAAGGATATGAATCAACTGATTCCAGTAATCGACCTGTCCACCTTTCTTGGAATTACCAACGAGAAAACCAATCTCAATAAAGTGATTGTAACAGAGTTTTTTGGAATATATACCGGATTTTGGGTAGACCAAATAAACTGGCTTCACCATTTCAAATGGGAAGATGTTATTGACGCTGGTAAGGTTTTCGGCGGTATAGATCAACGTTATACAATTGGTATTGTCCGACCTACTGATGAAAATATGGTACAGTTGCTGGATTATGAGACGATTCTTCTCGACCTTTGCCCGCACCTGGGTGTTCAGAAACCAACGGTTCATAGTGCTGATGTTGATCTAAGCAGCAAGCGTATCCTGATAGCCGAGGATTCTCCAGCAGTACGTATTATGCTGCAGAACGAGTTAACTGAACAGGGGTGTGAGGTGCAAACTGCACCTGATGGCGCTATAGGTTGGGAGAAGTTTCAGGCTGATAAGTTCGATCTGGTTATATGTGATGTTGAGATGCCCCAAATGGACGGGTTGGCTCTCACTTTGAGAATCCGTCAATCCGAAAGATCAGCGACACCGGTGATTGTGTATTCTTCCATCGGCGATATAGGCATGAAGGCTCGCGCCGAGTATCTGAAGGCAGATGCCCATATTACCAAACTGAACCTTGATCTACTAATCCAAATAGCAGACAAACTGATGCGTGGTGAAAAACTCGATCGAAGCGAAACTGGGTTTGATGAAATTAAAAAAGAAAACCAGCGCGAAACCGTTGCAATAGATTAATTCCTTTTCGTAACAGTAGCATGAACGCAGGAAAAGCCGGTCATACAGACCGGCTTTTTCATTTGGTGGAGGAAAATACGGAGTTATAGCCATTCCAAGGCAGATACCACACCCTCAGGAGGAGCTTTATTTTTTAATCCTGAGCAATAGAAACACCCACGGTCTGAGCATTGACCACCAACCGGTTAGCGGCTTTATTTTCGAGTAATTTTTATGACTTTCAGGGTAAAGCATCGATACCGGCACTTCAACTATCCGGTATCCGCCGGTAACAGCTTTGTAGTGAATATAGTATTCCATCTCATAGTGATCGAGCCAGCCTTGATTTATATCAACCTCCGGGTTATTGAGGACAGCAATGCGATAGGCTCGGAATCCACAGGTTAGGTCGGTACCCTTAAACCCGATGAGAAGATTAATAATACTGGTAAGAAACCGAATAGCAAAATGTCGGAAACGAGGTAGATTGGAGCTTTGTCCACCGGTCAGGTAGCGTGATCCCTGGACATAGTCAGCTTCTGCATTCTGTAATGGCTCAAGCAGTCGTGGAATTTCCTCTGGCAGCATCTTGCCGTTGCCGGCCATTATCACAATTACATCATAGCCATTCTCACGACAATACGATATTGCTGAACGAATACCAGCCCCCACACCACGGTTCTCATCATGACGGATGACAGGGTAACCTTCTTTTTCCAGAAAGTCAGACGATCCGTCAGTAGAGCCATCATCGATAAAAAGCAGATCATATTCCCGATCAGCGGGAAACTGTTGCACCAGAGCACGCAGCTTCGCCCCTTCATTAAAAGATAAAACAACGACAAGAGCCCTAAAAGATGTTGCTGGTTGCCTCATGAGGTGCAGATCACCTGCCCATTTTCCAATTTGTATTCCAACCCGCAGACACAGACAGCACGGTGTATTTCCCCGACAGTATTCTCCGAAAGCTGATAATCAAAAGTAAGACGCTGACCACACTTACAAACGTATCCGGCATGGCGAGCAGGGTTCCCATACCACAATTCGTGTTCGGGAACATCTCTGGTAACTACAGCGCCGGCTCCAATAAATGCCCAGCGGCCTATCGTGTGTCCGGCCACGATTGTAGCTCCAGCTCCAATTGTTGCCCCCTGACAAACGAGAGTTTTGTCATAGGCGGTTCGGTGAACCTTGCTGCGAGGGCGAATATCGTTGGTGAATACAGTGTTGGGACCGATAAAGACATCATTTTCAATAGTAACTCCCTCCCACACTGACACACCATTCTTGATTGTTACACGGTCTCCAACTACAGCACCGCTTTCGATAAAGCAACGGTCGCATATATTACACTCGGTTCCAATAACGGCACCCTTCTGGACATTACAAAATGCCCATATTTTGGTGCCTTTGCCAATGTCGACTGTTTCAACAATAGCCGTATCGTGAACGAAGTATATTCTTTTGGTCATTTTGCTTTATTTCAACTCCACCAATTGGCCATTGGCTCGAAGCGATTGCGTGGCTGCCTCGAGAATTTTAACTACTCGCAAACCGGCATAACCGTCAGTATGCGGTGCGCGATTTTCATTAACAGCGTTCTGAAACTCTCTCGTTACCTTAACAAGCGCTTCTGTCAGGTCAACTTTGGGCGCTATCATGTCACCTGTCCGATACTGGATAAGGTAGTCATATATCTGATTTTTATCAGGGGAGATGTTTACGCCATTGTCGTAGATTTTTATTTTTTCGTGTGGTTCCATATCGTCATAGATTACCATCTTTTTAGACCCGGAAACAAGTGTCTTACGAACTTTAACGGGAGCCAGCCAGTTGACATGAATATGCCCCAGCAAGTTATCATCATAATAGGTTGAGATATAGGCAATGTTTTCAATGTCGGAATCAAAATGAGCCACTCCGGTTGCGGCTATCGCTCGTGGCGAGCGATTCAACAAGTAATCCATAATTGAAACATCATGCGGAGCTAGGTCCCAGATAACATTAACATCGTGTTGAAACAAACCAAGATTGACACGTACTGAATCAAAGTAGTACAGTTCTCCCAAATCTCCGGAATCAATGAACTTCTTTATAATTTCCACAGCTCCGGTATACAGAAACGTATGATCAACCATCAGGCGCAGGTTCTTTTTTTCAGCCAGTTCGATTAACTGCTCCGCCTGCTCAACGGTAGCGGTGAAAGGCTTCTCCACGAACAGATGTTTACCATTGGAAAGAGCTTTCCATCCCAATTCAAAATGTGTCGATACCGGAGTAATGATAGCTACCGCATCAATATCGGAAGAATGCAATATATCGTTGGCGTCAGAAGTTAGAAGTCTGGTCGAAGGATATCGTTGTCGGACAGCCTCCAGACGTTCAGAGCGCAGATCGCAAACAGCGGTGACTTGCACTCCATCAAGCTCATTGAAATTTCGAACAATGTTCGGTCCCCAATAACCGTAACCAATTACGCCAATGTTCATTATCATTCGTCCTTTCGCGTCATGTTTCAGTAAATCAGGAAGTCGCTGTCAGGTTTGATATAGAGTAAAAACATGTTGTAGCGCCCCAGTTGTACTCCCGGGGTCGGCGAGAGGTCTTTACCTGTGGCAATATCCTGATCGTTGGAAATATAATACGAAATCGTGGAATCAGACAGACATTTCACAGGATAGTGTATACGCGGGTCTTCTTCGTGGATAAACCGTTCAATACTGGTGGCGTTAATGCTGGTAAAACGTATCCCGGGGATGTACTGGGAATCATTTGGACAACTGTAGTTCCCCCACAAAGACAACCAGCCATTATCTGTTTCATTATCATGCTCGAGTGAAATCTTAATGTCTAAGTACCCATACCTGTCCAGATACTCCCGAATAAGAGAATCTGCAACCGGCATGATGACATACTGCCGGAACGCTTCAGCGCCTAATGGAATCAGATATGCATAATGCTGATATACAGGTTTGGGGTAAAACATTTTCTTTAGACGGATATCTTCCCAACTCAATCGTTGTTCAGTGCTGCCTGCTGAAAGTACAAAGGTTGCATCCGGACCGTAATCAGTATTTATGTCAACCGCTACCGCAAAAATTTCTCCATCTTTAGCAACAGGAAGTTCACTAATATACAATCGAGTTCCAGCTACTTGATGGGGATTGGTTAAACGACACTCAAATTCTGACCAGTTGTTCCGAGCAAGAGTCATTGTCCACCCGGTGACACAAATAACCGCCGTGCTACCAAGTATCAGGAGCAATCTCCCGCGTGGGCAGCCGTCATATACGAGTATCTTTCCTAACAACAATAATCCCAAAGATAACAGACCCGATTTCAAAACCAGACAGGCTATTACCATCCCATGGCTTACGCCGGTGTTGAAGACAGCGTTAACCCAATCCGGCTTGAACTGCCATGCCGCCAGAAGTAACACCAATGCTCCCGCCAGTCGCCAACCCTTATTGACAGTATCCTGTTGCCAACTGCTCCACAGAAGAGCCACAAAGTGACCGGCTGCCAGGAATACCAGAGGCATGGCATTGAGGTTGTACCTTGAATTAGAATGAAAGACCAGATGAATAACGGTGTAATAACCTATTATGAATACCAACCACGCCACCAGCCCGAACTCGAGTCGCGATAACAGCAACAACCCGGCCAGACCGAAAAACACGAGAATCAGATGCATTACTTCATCAGCTTGCCAGGGCAACACAAGAGACCGTTTGAAATCGTTATATGGTCTGCGCCACATACGGTCGAATTTCTTAACAATCAGTCCGACAAAACCAATCGGATCGGCGATTATGTCCTTGGTTATAGAGCGGGACCAGAAGTCGTCTTCTACGATATCGAGATCATACCCTTCAAACTCGATAGAAGTCGACTGCCTGAGATTGGAGGCTGCGTAGCTGGGATTGCGCACGGCTAATTGGCCATAATGGACAGAAGTTACCGTCACCCAACCCGCCACGATTACCGCCAGGGGTGCAGCATACCATAACATACGTTTGATGAATAAGGCGGGTGGCCATTTTTTCCTTACGTAGAAATACAGACCGGCTATCAATGGTATCGCCAGAAGCATTGCAGTTGGTTTATTGAGTGTGAGCAACCCGGATACCACTCCCGCCCAGAACAAGTAAGCTCGACTATTGCCTTCGGTAGCTCTGATTAGTAGGTACAATGTCAGTAGCATCCAGAAAATTGTGGAAGTATCCAAAAGAACTAAGGTCGACGAAAGGACAAAGGGAAAATAAACGGCATAGGCCAAACCAGCCAGTAACGCCGGAAGGCGACCGACCAGCCTTATACCCACTATCATTAAGAGCAGATTAGCGCCAAGATCGAACAGTATGCCGAGGATACGCACAAATGTGAAATCCGCCAGCGGCGCCAGCCAGAAGATAATCGCCAGAAGAAAAGGATACAGCGGGCCACTGATAAATAACTCCTCCCGAGCCTGAGTCAGCGTGTGCGGCGCATATGACAACCATTCAATTTTTTCACCTTGGATGTACTTGTCATAGAAGTA